>MWJR01000229.1 GCA_002127415.1 Calditrichaeota bacterium AABM5.125.24 | reverse complement strand
CCCGCTCGGAGAGCTGCCCCCCTTCGTCATACCCGACATATCCCGGCGGCGCGCCGATGAGACGGGAGACGTTGAACTTCTCCATATACTCCGACATATCCACCCGAACCAGCGCGTTGGGGTCCTCAAACAGGAACTCAGCCAGCACCCGTGCGGTCTCGGTCTTGCCGACGCCAGACGGACCGAGGAAGATAAACGAGCCGATCGGCCGGTTCCGCCTGTTCAGGCCGGTGCGATTGCGGCGGATCGCCTTGGCTATGGCGGCGATTGCCTCTTCCTGACCGATAATCTTCCTGGATAGCTCCTTTTCGATGTTGAGCAGCCGCTCTGACTCGGACACCACCACCTTGGTCATCGGGATGCCGGTCATCATTGCCACCACCTCCGCCACCTGGTCGGAGTCCAGCGCCACCGGCTTCTCACGCGTCGAACGTTCCCAGACCTCCCGTTCCTGTGCGAGGATGTCGTCGAGCTGTTTCTTCTTGTCCCTGATCTGCGCAGCCTTCTCATACTCCTGATTCTTGACCAGATCCTCCTTAAGCCTCGCCAGTCGTTCGGATTCCTTCTCAAGCTGAATAATCTTTTCAGGGATGGTAATGTGCGTCAGCCTGGCGCGGGAGCCGGTCTCGTCCAGCACATCGAGCGCCTTGTCCGGCTGGAACCGGTCGGTGATATAGCGGTCCGACAGGTGCACCGCCGACCTGATAGCCTCGGGGGTGTAGGTGACGTTGTGATGCTGCTCGTAGCGCTCTTTGAGCCCTTCGAGTATGTCGATGGTCTCCTCGATTGTGGGAGGATCGACCAGCACCTTCTGGAAGCGCCGCTCCAGGGCCCCGTCCTTCTCGATATGCTGCCGGTATTCGTTCAGAGTGGTGGCGCCGATGCACTGCAGTTCGCCGCGTGCCAGGGCGGGTTTGAACATATTGGAGGCGTCCAGCGACCCGGAGGCTGAACCGGCGCCGACTATGGTGTGCAGCTCATCGAGGAAGATGATGATCTTGCCGCTCTTCTCAAGTTCGACGATAATGGCCTTGACCCGCTCCTCGAACTGGCCGCGATACTTGGTTCCGGCCACAAGTGCGCCGAGGTCCAGCATCACCACCCGTTTGTTGTGCAGAATGGGTGAGACCCGCCTCTGGACGATGCGCAGCGCCAGCCCCTCCACAATGGCCGTCTTACCGACGCCGGGGTCGCCAATCAGAACCGGGTTGTTCTTCTTGCGACGCGACAGGATCTGAGCCACCCGCTCAATCTCCCGACTGCGACCGATTATCGGATCCAGTTGGTCCTCCCGGGCCAGGCGGGTGAGGTCGCGACTGTAGTGATCCAGCACCGCGGTGCGGCTCTTATCACGGCTGCGCGCTTCGCCGCGGGTTGAGGTGCCGGAACCCTCCCGCAGTATATTCTCCAGCTCGTTCTTGACCGTTTCGTAAGTGACGTTGAATCCTGTCAGCACCTGGCTTGCCAGTCCATCCTCATCCTTTGCCAGCGATAATAGAAGGTGTTCGGTGCCGATTATCTCGCTATGGTAGTTTTTCCCTTCGAGGTAAGAGACCTTGAGGCCCCGGTCGGCCCGCTTGGTGAACGGCAGGTTCCCGATCTTAAGGGTGGTGGAACCGGAGCCGGTTGTCTCCTCCAGCGTCTCGCGAAGCTCTTCCAGGTCGCAGCCCAGGTGGGTGAGGATTCTGATGGCCATCCCTTCGCCGAGACGAAGTATGCCCATCAAGAGGTGCTCTGTGCCGATGGCATCGTGTCCAAGCCGCAGAGCCTCCTCACGGGCGTATTGCAGCACCTGCTGGACCCGGAAGGAGAGCTTACTGGTCATAATCTACCTCAGATACTACCAATATTGTAGGGATACTATGTGCCGTCATTCACAGCCTGGCGGATTGGGCACAGCGACTTCTAACAATTATAATATACGACCTGACAGTGATAGTGTCAAGTGATGTCTGATACGTCGGTTATACGACCGTCAACCATCCGCAGCATCCGGTCGGCGCCACTGGAGAGTGTCTCGTTATGGGTTACCAGCAGCAGTGTGGTTCCCCTCTCGCGACAGATACTCCACAGCAGGTCGCGCAGGTGGCTGGAGGCCTGGCGGTCGAGATTCCCGGTCGGCTCGTCAGCCAGGATGAGGTCGGGTTTGTTCATAAGGGCCCGAGCGAAGGCCACCCGCTGCTGTTCTCCTCCGGACAGCTCGCCCGGCTTGTGTATCGTTCGCTCGGCCAGACCGACCTGACCCAACAGCTCCCGGGCTCGACCTTCGCACTCAGACCGCGGCAGACCCCGGATGAGACCTGGGAGAATGACATTCTCCAGCGATGTGAACTCGGGCAGGAGATGGTGGAACTGGAAGACAAAGCCGATCCTCTCGAGCCGGTATCTGGCGCGCTCACGTTCAGTCAAGCGGGCGGCGTCCGCGCCTCCGAGCATCAGTTGTCCACCGGTGGGGGCCTCCAGCAGGCCGATCAGATGCAGCAGGGTGGATTTTCCCGCACCCGACGGGCCGACCACCGCCACCACTTCACCCCCACTCAGCCTCAGGTCGATCCCTCTCAGCACCTCGATCAGACGACCGTCGATTGTGTAATGTTTTACGAGACCTGAAGCTTCTATTATTAATTTCGGCATAGATGACGATAAATTTGAGTTGCTTCATGGTTGGGGATCGCCCTCCGTCTCAATTACAGCGACGAAGGGCAGATAGCGGTAGCGTTCACCGTAGTCCAGACCGAAGCCGACCACAAATTGATCCGGGATCTCGAACCCGACGTAATCGGGTGTGAATTCAACTTCCCGGCGGGAAGGCTTATCGAGCAGCACGCAGCTGTGCACGCTCGCCGCCCCTCTGGAGGTGAGATGGTCACGCAGCAGTGATAGTGTCCGGCCGGAGTCGACTATGTCGTCGACGAGGAGGATGTCCCGATCCTTGATCGGAATGGTCACATCGAGCTCGATCTTAACCTGACCGCTGGAGCGATCCCCCGCACCGTAGCTGGCCGCGCGGATGAAGTCTATCTCGGGTGTCCCGTCGTGCTCGAACATCCGCCGCAGCAGGTCAGCGGCGAAGATGAAGGCCCCCTTTAGTATGATGACCACCACAAACTCGCGCCTCTGGAAATCGCTGGTAATCTGCTGAGCCAGTTGTGCTGTGCGGCGGCGGATCTCAAGCTCGGTTATGGAAGGCTTAAACATCACTCAGCGCTGTTCCCGCCGGGTTTCTATGGAATAATTGATCCCGAAACTTCGGGATGCCGGAACAATCGAACGAAATATCGCTCGTCTCAGTTTCAGATGTTGCAGATTCCGGGACCGCAGGTAGGACAAGTGGCTCCGTCGCCAGAATCCGAGAGCTTGCCGCCGCTCTGGATACCCCCGATTTTGGGAACGGCCTTCTCGAGCTCGGTTGAACCGCAGCCGGGACACTTGACCCCCGCCGAACGCCAGTCTAAGGGAACCAGCCGGTCAAACTTGTCGCCGCAGGAACAGCAGATAAATTCATATATGGGCACTGTCTAATCTCCTTGTTGAATCCGGCAAGGCGGACGCCATCGTCCGCCAAGTAAGTGATTGTTTGGACAAGCGCGCGAGAGCCTGCCCCAGTGCCTGTCCTGACGAAAGTCAGGAAAAGCTGGGGGCGTGCGCTTTGCCTCCGGTTTAACGTTTTAAGTTACCTATGTTCGACGTCCGATGCAAGCCATCGGTTGACTGGGGGGCCGGCTCACCCCAGATTGTGCGTCGAGTGGCTGGACCAGCAGTTCGGTAGGCCCGACACTCCTGTCGGGCAAATGCGCGGCAAGAGTGCCGCACCTACCAGGAATTAAAGTATCCCGGATTCATCGAATCCGGGATAAACCGGCTGAGGGACGGTCTGCGAACGTCATTCACAGGGGATGCGCCTCCTGTTCGCAGAAGCGGTCTCCTGTGGTAGACCGGACACTCTTGTCCGGTTATGCTCGGACATGAGTGTCCGAGCTACTTAAAGCATTGTGTGCGTCTAATCGGTGACAGTGTTGTTACCCCGAAGTTTCGAGGTGACAACACACTATAACTAATCGGTTCGGATGTTCGTATCCACTGGAGGAGGAACGGTGAAGAAGTCGAGCTGGGCGGTGATGTAAGTGGCCAGGGCTGCAATGCCGAAGCCCCAGGCCAGGCGGTAATATTGGTCATATCGGTCGTAGCGCTCGGATATCAGGTCCGGGTCGCGGGTCTGGAGATAGTCGTTTCGAGCCCGGTCAGCGGCGATTGCGGACAGGATCCAGCCGGCCAGGCATACGGCCTCAATCCCGGCGAACAGCTTTCCCCGGTCTCTCCCCTCGGTCAGATGTCCCCAGCCGGGGTATATCAGTGATTTCACGGACGCTGACGGGCTCCTGATGACTGGCATAAATAATCGAACTGTGTCGGGTGGCTGTAGGAGGCGGGTTGCTCCCTTCGAGCCGATGTCTGGAGGCGAGCTTGGACTCAATTCGCCTTTACGTATGGATATTTCATCGGTGTGGAGCGAGATTCCGGTGGCTTCAGGCTTCGGCATCCTGGCCCGCACAGGCTCAAAGAGACGCCAGACCGGGGGGGGGATGTCAACCGGGGAGAGGTCGATAGATGGGTCTAATGTCAGTGCGGTTTCGAAGGCGTCTTGGGCGTCCTGATCCCGGCTGAGCATAGCATAACTGCAACCCAGCGCGAGGTTCAGCCTGGCCAGCGAGGCATCATTTAATGTCCTATCGGCCGCCCCATCCTTCACCAGTCGCTCGACGCGGCTGAAATTCCCGGCCAGGTAGGCTTCCCAGGCCTGGTCGGCCGGGTCGCTCAGGGCTCCTGAAGTGGCTGCAAGGATGGTCAGAAGGGCCGCCTGAAGGATCATTTGACGACCGTGATCAGCCCGCTGAAGGTAATCTTCCCGGACGGGGAGGTGACTACATACAGGTAAGAACCGGCCGGGTAGGGGGTGCTGTTCCAGCTCCAGGAACCGCCTGAGACTACGATATCAGATAGTGTCTGACCACGGGAGTTGATGATCCGCACCCTGGCAGGGCTCATAGGAAGCATAAAATTGACCGGGCCGTTGGTCGGATTTGGCCAGGCGGGATGTAAACAATCGGTGACCGGGGTATTCAGTGACGGCTGAACATGAACGGGTCGATAGCGGAGCATCTCGACCGAACGGTGGATCCTGCCCCCCTGCTGCCGTTCAGCCAAACCGCCTATGGCATAAATCAGACCGTCAAGACTGACCAGAGTGAAGTCGGAACGGGCATGGTTCATATCAGGAAGCTCAATCCACTCATCATCACCGGGCAGGTAACCTGAGACGCTTTCCTGGATGAGGCTGCGGTGAGTCGCTCCGCCGGCCACGACCAGGGTATCACCCAAGAAGGCTGCCCCCAATGAACCGGCGGAGGTTCGCATCGGCCTGCGTTCAACCCATCTTCCTTCGATGAGCGCCTCCAATCTGCCGATAGGGCTGATAAATATCCCGCCGACCGCCCAGACCGAACCCCTCCAGGCCGCCATCCCAAAGCCCGTTCTCGGACCGGTAAATGGTTGAGCTTCGTCCCAACGGGCGCTATCCGGGATGCACCAATATCCGTCACTCAGCGCATTACCTGCTTCATCATTCCCACCCATAAGCAGGATGAGTCTGCCGACAGTCACTGCCGCCATTCCCGACCGTGGTTCCGGCATCTGAGCGACCCTGCTGACCCGGTTCTGCCTGATGTCGTAGCCATAGACGCGGTCTGAGACCTTACCGCTGTCGGTTATACCACCGAATATATATATATATCCCCCCGCAGTCACTGCCGCTGCTTTATAAAGTGGTTCCGGCAGTGATTCAACCTCTCGCCATCGGTTCGCTTCCGGCTCGTAAACCTCCACCGACGAAGTCATCGCCCGGAGACCGCGGGTTATGCCTCCGAAGACGTAGATCCTGCCCCCGCCCACTGCCGCAGCGTGCCCCCGGCGAGGCATCAGCAGCTGTGCCACATCTTCCCAGACCAGCTCCTGTCCCACAGCCACCAGAGGCAGCAGGAGCAGAGCGAGGAAGGCTGTTTTCAGTCTGTTAAACATTGTTTTAATTCGTCGGACTTGTCTATCATTCTTCAACAGCAACCATCGTGCCGCTGGTCATATCGACGCGGAGGATGATGCGCGCCCCGGCCCTGAACGCCATCTTACCCGCCCATCTGCCCAACTCTGGATGGGTGACCTCAAGCGAATGTTCACCGGGCGTCAGCCAGAGCGGTTCCGGTCGAGGGAGCAGGCCGATTGAGTCCCCGTCAACCCACAGATAGCCCCAGGGAACCGCCGCCACCTGGGCCTGAGCGGCGCCCTCCCTAAGGTCAACTGCCAGCGTGTCCTCACAACCGGCGGCGACCTCTATCACCCGCCTGACCGGGGGGAACTTATCGTGGCGGAACACCACCTTGTGTCGGCCTGCTGCCAATTCAACCGTTCCCAGGGGGGTAACACCCACGCCCCGGCCGTCGATCTCAACCGCAGCCCAGGGACGTGCGATGATCGTCACCTGACCTCTAACGAGGTTCTTGATATAAGGAGCTGATTCCTGGATCTTTATCGGCTGAACAGACGGTAGAGTAGCCGTCGTGTGCTTCTGTTCCGAATCCGGCGTGCCGATCCCTTCTGGTATCTTCACAGTCATACTTGGCAGAGGACCGACCGGGATGTCGATCCGTGCCGGGCGATATGACTCCTGACGAACTACACCGCCCGAGGTCAGAAGCAGCGTCAGTGCCACCGCGGCAGCGACGATGACTGCGGCCCAGCGGACTGCATCACTCCGACGCGGGCTCGGAGGGGGTTTGGCAGCCTCACCTGTAAGCAGTTCCAGTGCGGCTTCAGCGCTCGGAGGCCGACGGTCTGGGTTGCGTTCGAGGAGACCGTCCACCAGCCGGGCCAGCCCGGGGTCTATGCGCTGGTGGCCGCTCAACCGGGGTGGATTGACCTGCCGCACCAGGTCGAGGCTGACCAGCGGGTCGTCGGCGGCGAATGGGTTGGATCCTGTCAGGGCTTCGAGCAGGATGACGCCCGATCCATACAGGTCGCTCAGCCTGGTGGCCTGCTCGCCTCGCGTCAGCTCCGGCGCCAGGTAGGCCGGTGACCCCACAATGGACTGGTGACCGGTCAACCCCTTGAGCCGGGTGAAACCTACCAGTGAGAAGTCGGCCAGACATATCCTTCCATCTCCGCCCACCAGGATATTGTCGGGCTTCAGGTCGCGGTGAATCAGCCCCTGGGCGTGGACTGCCCCCAGCCCGGCCAGGATTTCGGCCGCGATCTGTCTGACCTCCTGCGGCGGTAGAGGGCCCTCAGCCATCCGGTCAGACAGGGTGCCGCCCTCAACCCATTCGAGCGCCAGGTAGGGAACCCCGTCCTCTTCGCCGCACTCATAGACCTGGACCACGTTGGGATGATCGATCCTGGCCATCGCCTTCCCCTCCCGGCTGAACCGCTCGACCAGCTCACTGTCACCGGTCCACTGCGGGTGGATCACCTTGAGCAGCACCTTGCGGTCGAGCCCCTTCTGCACTGCCGGGTAAGCGGTCGCCACCTGTCCGACGTGGATCGGCGGCTGTATATCGAATCGGTCCTCGAGTGACAAGATTCTTACATTGTTGTATCGGCAACCTGTCGCAATGACACTACTCTACTCCTCCCCGCGCCATTTGGCCAGGGTCTTCTGTATATAGCGGCGGCTGACGCCGAGTATCCGGGCGGCCTCGCTGCGGTTGCCGCCGGTCAGCTTCAGCACCCGCAATATATGAGCCTCTATGACCTCCTGCAGGGGCTTAGTCTCAGACGCAGGTTGGGGGATTTCTTCTCCCTTAACAGGTATGTCGATATCCTCCGGCTCTACTACCTCACCCATGGCCAGGACGGCTGCGCGGGCCAGGACATTCTCCAGTTCGCGGACGTTGCCGGGCCAGTGGTATCCGGACAGCGCCCTGAGCGCGGCAGGTGATATCCGTTTGTGGGGCTGGCCGGTTCTGGCAGCCACGCGGGCCAGTATGGCCGCCGCCAGAAGCGGGATGTCCTCCTCGCACTCGCGCAGGGGCGGGGTCTCGATGGTCAGGACATTCAGCCGGTAGTAGAGGTCTTCGCGGAAGCGACCGGCGGCGATTTCGTCCGGGAGCTGCCGGTTGGTGGCAGAGATCACCCTCACATCGCCCCGGCGTGGTTCAGGGTCGCCCAGTCGCTGGTATTCCCCGTCCTGCAGGAAGCGGAGCAGCTTGGCCTGGATGGAAGCCGGGACATCGGCGATCTCGTCCAGGAACAGGACCCCCTTATTGGCGACGTCGAGCAGTCCTGGCTTGTCGGCAACCGCTCCGGTGAATGCGCCCCTGCGATATCCGAACAGCTCACTCTCGAGGAGCTCGGCGGTCAGATTGCCGCAGAAGATGGCTCTGAACGGCCAGTGACTCCGCGTCCCGGACTGATGTAGTGCGCGGGCGACAAGCTCCTTGCCGGTGCCGCTCTCGCCGGAGATGAGCACCGGCAGGTCGGCCGCAGCGATCCGTTCCATCCGGTCGAACATCCGGCGCATAGCCTCAGAGTCTCCAATAATGCCCGGAAACTTAGGTGAACCCACCACACTCTTGAGCGCCTCGCGAGTGTCGCTGAGTTCCAGGCTGCGCGCCAGCGCCAGCGCCGCCAGGGAGCCGAACGCCTCCAGCATTGGCAGCTCTTCCTCGGTCAGACGTCCGGTGCCGGTAGTGTCCAGATAAAGCGCACCCAGCCGACTGCCATGAGCCTCCAGAGGGATGCAGCAGGCCGAACGGATGCCGCGTATGATAAGCGAGCTGGAACCGCCGAAGCGTGGATCGCGGGAAGCGTCTCTGGAGATAACCGGACGATGCTCTCTCAGTGCCGTATCGACCACGGATCGCGATGGATCGCCTTCCGGCAGCGAACCCGGTTCAATCCCTCTTGAGAGAGCCGGTTTCAGCTCCCCCTGGTCGTCACGGAGAAGTATGTATCCCCGTTCTGCTCCGCCGACTTCGAAGGCCTTGTCCAGCAGGCGCGGCAGCAGCCGCTCCAGGTCATTCTCCTCAAGCAGGGCTCCGGCGGCTTCAACCAGCAGCTCAAGCCCGCTGTGGGATAGCCCGTGTATATCACTCATCGCCCGATACCCAGAAGACCGCCTCGCGCGAGCGAATCATATCGCCGAATTCGTCCACCACCGACACCGTCCAGTAGAGCAGTTCAGGCTGGTCGGGCAGTGGGATGGCAACTTGATGGCCGGTCGAATCAGGACTGATGCAGGAATCCTGGTAAACGACGGTCCTGAACGACGACTCGGACACGTGAACTACCTCGACTGTATAGGTAAAGTTGAAGTCGGCGTTGTATCTCTCCCATATCAGGTATGGGCTTCGGGTGTCGAGGGTGTCTGAAAAGGGTGCATCGACCTCCGGCTCAACGTAGATGACCCTCGCAAGCCGAAACGGCTCACCGGATGTTATAAAGCCGGCGCCGTCCAGGTGATACAGGGTAAATGGATGTCCGACCAGGTCACCCAGCAAACCGCCGGGAAGCCTGGTTTCCTGAAACTGATTCATCCAGTGAAGTCCGTCTCCCATCGACAACAGACCCCCGATATATTGATCGTCCTGATGGACCCAAACTGAGTCCACACCGTCGGAATCGGCGATGCTGGCCGAGATCTCCAGCCCGAGCCACGGCAGCGAGGCCCAGCTGGCCAGGTGGATGGAACGTGCCCGGGCGCTTTTTAATGCAGGTCGGTCACGAGGCGGCGCCTCGATGACCAACACGTTTGATCCCTCTGATAGCATCTCTGATTCTGAGAGGCTGAAGAGGGACCAGGCGCGGGTCTGACCGGGCGGCATGTCAATCCAGGCGGTCTGATGCATGCCGACCGGTAAAGACCCGGGCAGCTCCCCCTGATAGGGTTCGGCGCCCTCGACTGAGCCTCCATCCCAGTCGCGATTCGATGAGTATAAGCGGTATTCATAAGCC
>MWJR01000159.1 GCA_002127415.1 Calditrichaeota bacterium AABM5.125.24 | reverse complement strand
CCAACGGCTGGGCACAGGACGTGTGGCTTTACGGCGATACCGCCTTCGTGGCCGAAGATGAACAGGGGGTAACCATCTGGGACATCACCGACCTGTCAGACCCCCGACTGATCGACACCCTGCGCACAAGCGCCCGGGTCAATATGGTGGAGTATGCCCCTGTCAACGATATTGTGTTCGTGGTTGAGGATGTGAACAACGCCGGTGTGGCAGGCTATCCGCTCTCGACGCGGAGACGGGATTTCAACATCGGCAGCACCGGGGTTTTCGATTTCAGGATAGTTCACGATGTTCAGGACACTTTTATCGTAGTATATACTGATGTAAGCGACAGGTATGTGAGATTTGTAGTAGAGGCCAATGATGCCGCGCATGGGTGGGGTGAATCCCGGTCAGGGACATTCGGGGCGTTCGCCGCCTTCAGAGGCTTCGACATCAGGGATGAGCTGATCTACCTGGCGCACGGTCAACTCGGCCTGCAGATGGTTCGGGTGGACTATACTTCTGCCACGATCACTCCGCTCGGTAGTGTCGATACCCCCGGTTCCGCCCGCGACGCATCCCTGAATGAAGACGGAACACACGTCGTCGTGGCAGACTTCCAGAGCGGCATTCAGATTATAGATGTTACCAACCCGGATAGTCTGCGGATTGTAGGGAGCTTCTTACCAGACCGCGGTGACAGAGTCTTCAAGGTTGAGGTGGTAGGAGATAGGGCGTATTTCCTCGACGAACACAACGGCCTTTATGTGGCCGACATCACTGAACCGGACAGCCCGCGACTCATAGCTTATTACCAGGCGTCGGAACCTACGGGGATAGTCGTTCGCGATGACCACACCATATTCCTGACCGATGAAGACCTCGGTCTGATCATCCTCCGCTGGCCGTAAAGATCAGCAGCAGCTAAAGTTCTACCTATGACTGAACAGGATTAAGGTAAGCCGATGATAGATGGGAATGCGATGACCAGGCTGACAGTAACGCTGGCGGCTATCCTGGCAGTGGGTATCCAGACCTACGCCGGAGCACCGGACAGTTGGCGGTCTATTGAGTCCGAAACGCCGCCATCGACCCCTACAATAACCGTCCTTGAAGCGACCTCCGACCATCTGACCGTCCGGTTCGAACTGGACGGGGTCTTCATGGAACCGGCACAAACCCCCTTGGGAACCTATCAGCGCGTCCATTTCGGCAGCCTCAACACATCAGGCCGATCGGGACCCGGCGAGCCGGATCTGCCTGCTCTGGCGGAGATGATCCGGCTGCCGGATGGAGCCTCCGGAGCGGTCACCGTTCTCGAGGTTGACTGGTGCACAGTCGGCGAGTTCGACATCATACCCGCTCAGTATCCGCATCGCATAGGCAGTCCACCATCGGATTTCATCAGGAGTGACCAGGCGTATGCCGCTGAGGGGCCGATACCAGAAGAACCGGCACAGGTCGGCCGGTCTCAGGGATGGGGCGGGGTTCCGGTCACCGGGTTGTCGGTTACTCCTCTCAGGTATTACCCGGCCTCGCGCCGGCTCGAGCTGGCCCGCAGCATTACTGTCAGGGTGGATTTTCGGCTGGCTGAGGTCCCCAAAATCGTTCATCCGTTAAGGCCAAATCCGAACATCGAGCGCCTTCAACAGATCGTCCTGCTAAATCCCCCGGAACCGTCGCACAGGGTGTTCGACCTCGACCAGGAAGAACCGGTCCGGATGCTGGTGGTTCTGAAGGAGGAGGCCCTCGAAACCGCTATGCCGCTGATCGACTTCCACCACCGCACCGGCCTCAGAACCGAGGTCTGGCTGGCCGACGACATCGAAGATCCGGGGGAGATCAAGGATCGGGTCAGGGAGTTGTTCGAAGAGGGGCTCTGGTATCTGTTCATCATAGGCGATGGTCACGAGGACCATTTCGATGTGCCGATGTTCTTCTGGGATCCGCGGGACCGCGGCTGGCAGGATGATGTATCCACCGCCAGCCACAGCGACTCCTGGTTCGTCTGCCTGGATCCCCCCGATGAGGACGGATATGAGGACCACATCCCCGAACTGGCGGTGGGGCGTCTGGTTTATGACAGCGCCGATGAGCTGGACGAGCTTGAGATACAGATCGATAAGCTGATGGACTACTACATCTGGAACCTCGACGACCGTGACAATGCTGAATGGATCTCACGGGCCCTTCTTGTGGCTTCTGACGCTGATCCAAATGATGATGATTTGGATCGGTATCAATACATCCTCGACAAGCAGCATATCCAGGACCACGATTACGAACTTCCCAGCCCCGATTTCACCCTGATAACCGGAAGAATGGATAATGCAAGTAACGCCCTTATAATCGAACTCATTAACGAAGACGGTTTCGGGATTGTCAACTACCGCGGGCATGGAAACAACAACCTGTGGAACAGTTGGAACCGGCGGGGCGAATCCTTTCGTCCCGAACATGTCAGACAGCTTGATAACCGCACCCGCCCGTTTGTGCTGATCTCCAGCGCCTGCAAGACCGCCAATATTGCTACCTATTCCAGTGACTGCCTACTCGAGGCCTTCCAGAAGCAGAGCGGCGGGTCACTGTCCGCGCACGGCAGCGTCATCTCCACATACTCGCGAGGCAACTGCTTCTTCGATACGACCCTATTCCAGGCCTGGTTCGACGAAGGGGTGTATTCCCTCGGCTACGCGGCAAACCTGGTCACAACCGCGATGGTTATCCACTGGGACCAGACCTGGTACACCGTCATCGGCCGGATGAACACCCGCGCCTACATCTGGCTGGGCGACCCGGCGCTGGAGCTCAAGATTGCACGTCCGACCCAACTCGAGGTGGATATACCCGAGCTCGTCCCGCTGGGAACACGCTCGATCGAAGCTGCCATCACCGCTGACGATGAACCGATTGAGGGAGCGCGATTCTGTATGTTGAGTGAGGGTGATGAGATTTACGAGGTCAGGACCAGCGACGAAGAGGGCTTGGTTGAGTTTGTCTTTGACCCGCCCCTTGAGGAACCGGTAGAGCTGGTCTGGGCGGTCTATGAACGGAACGGCATCCCGGCTGAGGGGACGGTTATGGTTGCTGACGGCTTCGGGGTTATCCAGGGGCAGGTCACCGAACTGGCCAACGGGGATGCTCTCGAGGGGGCGGCTCTCGAACTGGCCCCCTTCCACGTCAGAACAGTGTCCGACGTTGAAGGTTTTTACCGTTTCTCCGGCATGCCCGCAACCATCTATACCCTGACAGTCCGTGCGGAGGGGTTCGTCACCCAGTCGCGCGAGGGCATCGTTCTGGGCGAGGATGACACTGTCACCATTGATATCGCAATGGCCTTCAGCCGGATGGAGCTCGATTCGGCGGTCGTCCATCAGCAGCTTCAATTGGGTGAGATCGCCGACAGGGACCTGGGCTTCATCAACACCGGCAACGGAACACTTGAATGGAGCGCCGACATCGATTTCGGCTGGTATCGGCAACTGTCGAGTCACGAGGCCTGGCTTGAGACCGAGGACGTAAAGCTGTTCGGAGTCGAGTTCATCGATGACCGGTTCTACGTCGCCGGCGGCAACAATAACCGCGACCCGAACCATATATACATCCTCGACCGGGATGGGAATCTGATCGACCAGTTCCAGCAGCCGTTAGGATGCGCCGGCCTCGGCATCCACGACCTGGCCTGGGACGGCACCTATCTATACGGCAGCAGCAACGATACCATATATATCCTGACTTTGGACGGCGAGTTGGTTGGAAAAATCGTGGGGCCGTATGATCCGAATGTGGCACTGGCAGCCGACGGTGAAGGCAACCTCTGGGTCGGCGGCAATCGGCAGCCGCTGACCAGGATCGACATTGAAGGAAACGTTCTTGAAACCATCCCGGTAGGATACCTGACGGTCAGAGCCCTGGCCTGGCACCCGGAAGAGCGGGATGGGTTTAACCTGCTGCTCTTGGCCAACGTGGTGGAGGCGCCGGTATCGCTTTACAAAATGAACACTGTAACCGAGGAGATCCGGTTTGCGGCCGATCTGACCCGTGATGAAGAAGAGGCCGCGGGTGACGGTCTGTCAGTCACCCTCAGCTACATCCCTGGCCAGTGGACCCTGACCGGTATGGTCAACCTGGGACCGGAGCGTTACGTCAGGTCCTGGTATCTGCCTCAAAACACCGACTGGCTGGGGATAGAGCCCGTGTCAGGCGCCGTCCCGCCCGATGAGGAGGATAGTATAACCCTGACCTTCGACGCGACAAGGGAACACGATAACACCAGGCTCGACGCCGACCTGGTCATCGAGAACAACAGCGCTGAACCGCGGGTGGAGGTCCCTGTGACGCTGGTGATCGGCATTGTCGGCGTCTCCGATGATGACCACCGAGCCGTGCCGGGATCGTTCGCGGTCGGTTCACCATACCCTAATCCCTTCAACGCCACGACCGTCGTGCCGGTTGACTTGCCGGCGGACGGCATCCTGACAGCCGCGCTGTTCGACCTGACCGGCCGGCGTGTTCTTGAGGTTGCGGAAGGGAGGTTCAGCGCCGGACGTCACCAGTTCACAATCAGCGCCGAGGCTCTGCCAAGCGGGGTTTATCTGCTCAAGGTTGAAGCTGCCGGTTCTCACCGGGTCTGTAAGCTCGTCCTGATGCGCTGATCAATCTCTGAACAATCTAAGGTATTGTCATTGCGAACGAAGTGAAGCAATCCTCTAAGCAAGGAATTGCCTCGGTGACTCGCGATAACATATTATGCGCCGAGCCGGGTTCTCAACCCGGCCGGATTCAGATTTCTTCGCCCGGCTACCGCCGGACTCGCAATGACACTATAAAGATAGAGGAGTTCAATGCACCCGATAATCAAAACCGGCATCACAGTAGTGCTTGCCCTGGCACTCACGGCATCTGCCGAAACGCAGCGCTCGGTGAGGCGTATCGGCCCGGGAGCCGCTAGACCTGTAGAACGAACCGGTCCAATGGAGGCCGATCAGGACACCACCGCAATCAGCTACCACGATACTGAAAATACCTCATACATCTGGTCCATCCCCAATAACTACAAAGGTAATGATTTCGGTGATAAGTACCACAACGTCCGCTTCACACCGCCGTTTATCCCCTTCGAGATAGTTGAAGCCCATATACCGCTTTTCGATATGTGGGGAGAGATGGGGACGCCGGATATGCGGGTCATAGTCTGGCAGAGCGGCTCCCTGAATGACGAGCCCGGCTACCCTGTCGAGCCTATCGATTCAGTCGATGTTCCCTTCGAATCCCTTGTGTTCGGAGGAGAGGAAGTGGAATATAACGTAATTGACCTGAGACCGCTCGAGATCACATTCTACGGATGGGTGGACTTCCACATTGGCGTGGATATCATAACCGATACAACCACCGATACCCTGACCATTTACTCCGACGATGGTGAAAGCAACCCCACCGACCGGAGTGTGCTATGGGACGGTGTCGATGAAGATTGGATTAAGGTGGTGAACCTGCCCGGGGTAGAAGAGGGACGGAATTTTGCAATCCGGGCTGTGGTAACCAATTGGTTCGGAGTGCCGACGGTTCTCGACCCGGCCGGCCCCCCTGAGATGCTGGTGCTCGATCCTGCCTGGCCCAACCCGTTCAACCGGCAGGTGAGGGTAGGATACAGCGTGCTGCCCGGAGTTCCCTACACCGCCGCCCTGTTCGACCAGTTCGGCCGGCGCGTGAAGAGTGTCGCTGTGGGGGTGGGAAACGGAGATGGGGAGCTGCTGCTGGATGCGGATGGGCTGACGACGGGTGCATACTATCTCCGCTTTACTGCGGGCAACAGAACCGCCGTTCAGCGTATGGTCTATATCAGGTAGCTTTCAGGCATCGGCGGTCACAGTTTGTCCGAAAATGTTGAATCCGGCAAGGCGGACGCCCTCGTCCGCCAGGTAAGTGATTGTTTGGACAAGCGCACGAGAGCCTGCCCCAGCGCCTGTCCTGACGAAAGTCAGGAAAAGCTGGGGGCGTGCGCTTTGCCTTGAATTCACCCAAACATTATTTTCGGACAGACCGGTCAGCCTTCAGCTCGTTATGTAACCTTTGAATGATTTCGTAAAAGCGTCCAATATCCGCCGGCATACTCCCTCAGTCTGGATTTGAGGACTATGTTATCTTTTGCACATAAAACATTGACGGTATAGCCATAATTGATTATATTTTAATCATAGGAAGGCCGCCCCTTCCAGGGGAGGCCTTTCGGTTATTAGCCGTATCAGGTGGGTGATTCCGGTTCACTCACCCGCTTCAGTTACCTCACGAGGAATTAGCCTGCATGGAACCGCGTCGAATAGTGATTATGGGCGCTGCCGGCCGGGATTTCCATAACTTCAATACGGTATTCCGGGGACAGAGCAACGTCAGGGTAACGGCCTTCACAGCAGCTCAGGTTCCGGTTGTCGAAGGGAGACGTTATCCGCCGGAGCTGGCTGGTTCCGGATACCCCGACGGCATTCCTATCATCCCGGAAACAGACCTTCCGGCGTTACTTGCCGAAGAGCAGGTGGACGAGGTTGTCTTTGCCTACAGCGACCTGTCATACCTGGACCTGATGCACAAGGCGGCCATGGTGATGTCGGCGGGGGCAGATTTCAGGCTCATCGGGCCTGAAGCCACTATGCTCAAGGCAGACAGGCCGGTCATCGCCGTAACCGCTGTCCGCACCGGCTGCGGCAAGAGCCAGACCACCCGCCGGGTAGCGAGCCTCCTCACTGAATCAGGTAAAAACGTTGCTGTCGTCAGGCATCCGATGGCGTATGGCGATCTGGCCCGGCAGCGGGTGCAACGGTTCGCAAGCCTCGAAGACCTCGCCGTTCACAACTGCACTATCGAAGAGATGGAGGAATACGAACCGCACCTGGTTCGGGGCAATACGGTTTACGCGGGGGTTGACTACGAGGCGATACTGAGGCAGGTGGAGCTGGAGGCGGATATCATCCTCTGGGACGGCGGCAACAACGACCTGCCGTTCATACGACCGGACTATCACATCACCGTCACCGATCCGCTCCGGGCCGGGGATGAGGTGACCTACTACCCGGGCGAGATCAACCTGCGCCGGGCTGATGCCGTCATCATCAACAAGATCGACAGCGCTGATCCCGATGACATCGAGGAGGTTCGTGAAAATATCCGCTCAGTCAATCCTTCGGCGATGATTATTGAGGCCGCTTCGCCTGTATCGGTTGACAGACCGGAGTTAATCAGAGGGCGGCGGGTGCTGGTCGTCGAAGACGGTCCCACGGTGACCCACGGCAATATGACCTACGGCGCAGGGGTTGTGGCGGCGGAGAAGTTCGGAGCCGCTGAGCTCATCGACCCCCGACCATACCTCAAGGGTTCGATGGGGGAGACCTTCGAGGCCTATCCGGACATCGGGTCTATCCTGCCGGCTATGGGCTACAGCCCCGAGCAGATGAACGACCTCAAGGATACCATCGATGCCGCCGAGGCGGACCTGGTCATCATCGGAACACCTGTGGACCTGCGGCGTATCATCGATATAAACAAGGATAGCGTCAGAGTGACTTACGATCTGCAGGAGATCGGTCGACCAACCATTGAGGACGCACTGACAGACTATATAAAGAGGTGAAAAAAACAGCCCCGCCATGCCTCACTTCCAGTCGCGCAGCGCCGTAATCGCCTTCGGGGGAAACGCCATCTCGCCTCCTGATGAGCTTGACACCATCCCCAATCAGTTTCGCCACGCCCGGCATAGCCTGGGCGGCATCGTAGAACTGCTCAAGCGTGGATATAACCTTGCCATCACCCACGGCAACGGGCCGCAGGTGGGCACCGCGCTTCGCCGTGTGGAACTGGCCGGCAGCGAGCTTCCGGTTGTGCCGCTCGGGGTGCTGGTGGCGGACACCCAAGGATCCATCGGCTATGTGATAGAGCAATCGCTGCAGAACCGTATGGTAAGCGAGGACGTCCACCGACGGGTGGTGACCATCATCACCCAGGTGCTGGTCGACGAGAACGACCCGGCGCTGTCCAATCCGACCAAATACATCGGCCAGATCTACACCCGCCAGGAGGCCGAGCGTTACATACGAGAAGAGGGCTGGGTTATGAAGCCCTTCGATGGTGAAGAGCAGTGGCGGCGGGTAGTGGGTTCACCCAGACCACTCGGCATCGTCAACCGGAAGGCGGTTCGGCAACTGGTGCAGGAGGGGGTTATTATCATCGCCGGGGGAGGTGGCGGCATTCCGGTTTATCGCAACACCGAATCGGGGCTCGCCGGCATCGACGCCGTCATCGACAAGGACCTCGTAGCTGCGATACTGGCTCACGACATCGAGGCTGAAGAGCTTATTATCCTGACCAATATAGACACGGTCAGGCTCGATTACAGGAAACCGACCGAGAAGGTCATCCGACGGATGCGGGTGCGGGAAGCACGGGAACACCTGGCGCAGGGTCAATTCCCGGCCGGCAGTATGGGCCCGAAGGTTGAAGCTGCGGCAGAGTTCGTGGAGCGGGGCGGGGAGCGCGCCATAATCTGCGCCCTCGACCAGCTTGAGACAGCCATCAACACTCAGGCAGGGACGGAAATAATACCTTGAACAGACTCTACAGCAGGAAACTATGAAGATACACGAGTATCAGGCCAAGCAGATACTGCGAGACAACGGCGTGGCTGTCCCGGAGGGCGGACCGGCCTTTACCCCGGATGAAGCCGAATCGGTTGCCCGCCGGATAGGGGGAGAGCGCTTCATTGTCAAGGCGCAGATACATGCCGGCGGTCGCGGGAAGGGTGGCGGCGTCAAACTGGCCGGATCGCCCGAGGAGGTGCGCCGGCTCGCCGGGGATATGCTGAATATGACTCTTGTCACCCACCAGACCGGCCCCGAAGGGAGAACCGTCCGCCGGCTGCTGGTCGAACAGGGAATCGACATCGGAAGAGAGATGTATGTTGGTATTGTCCTCGACCGCGAGAGCGCGGCGGATGTGTTTATGGTCTCCACTGAGGGAGGGGTCGAGATTGAGAAGGTTGCGGCTGAGACTCCCGAGCGGATATTCAAACAGACCATAGACCCGGCAGTAGGCCTGCGTCCGTTCCAGATCAAACGGATGGCTTATGCACTGGGACTTGACGGCGGTCAGGTCAAGGAGGCGTCCAAGTTTCTCGCCGGGCTCTACCGCGCCTACCGCCAGACCGACGCCTCACTGGCCGAGATCAATCCCCTGGTGGTGACCGGGGACGGCCGGATACTGGCCCTGGACGCCAAGATTAACTTCGACGACAACGCCCTGTTCCGCCATAAGGATATAGTTGAGCTTCGTGACCTCGATGAGGAGGAGGCCGCCGAGATCGAGGCCTCCGAATACGAACTCAACTACATCAAGCTGTCCGGCAACGTCGGCTGTATGGTCAATGGCGCCGGGCTGGCGATGTCAACGATGGATATCATCAAGCTGGCTGGGGGCGAACCGGCCAACTTCCTGGACGTCGGCGGCGGCGCATCGGCCGAGGCGGTCAAGGCCGGCTTCCGGATCATAGTCGGCGATCCCAATGTCAAGGCCGTATTGATCAACATCTTCGGTGGCATCGTTCGCTGCGACCGGGTGGCACAGGGGGTGATCGACGCCTTGGGTGATCTTCAGGTCCGGGTGCCGGTGGTGGTTCGACTGGCCGGCACCAACGCTGACAAGGCCGCACAGATGTTGCGAGAATCACCACTGGACTTCATCGTCGCTGATGATTTCAGGGATGGGGCGGTGAAAGTTGTAAAGGCGGTGGGCAATTAAAAGTTATGTCTGATACTGAACCGATTAACTTGGGGACTGATGCAAAGTTCAGTGCTGCGGAAAGACTTACTGAGGTTTACAATAATATTCTTCAAAGTGCCGAAGAGGAAATTAAAATAGATGCAAAAAGGGTTTATTGGGTAAGCCCATTTACAGCTTGTTGGTTTGCAGCTTTATATGACCAGATAAACTTACAAGGGAAAGTTCTTAAACTTACTGAACCTGAACGAGATAATGC
>MWJR01000237.1 GCA_002127415.1 Calditrichaeota bacterium AABM5.125.24 | reverse complement strand
AGCCGCTGCCACGACCAGAATGGGCAGTCTCAGCCGGCGGGGAGTTCGGTGCCAGAGGCGGACTGCAGTTTCGAGTGTCCGGTTCAAGCGTGCGCCTCCAGTGATGGTTCATTCACTGATGACGATGCCTTGAGTTCGGAAATAATCCACTCGGCCCAACGCTGCGGCGCATCCGGACCGGACTCCTCGCGCCATTCTATCCGGGGGTCGGCCCTGAACCAGGTCATCTGGCGCTTGGCGAACCGGCGGGTGGCGATGACGATCCGTTGGATGGCACCCTCCAGGCCGATTTCTCCATTCAAATGCGCGACGAGCTCCCGGTAACCGAGCGCCTCGGTGACTGTCGGCGGGAGTTGCTCTATCCCGCCGTAATGCTCTATCAGCGCCTGCAGTTCATCTATCCAGCCGGAAGCAATCATCCGCCTTACACGCTGGTCGATCAGTTGGTTGAGCTCCGGGCGGGGCCGGGTCAGCCCGAAAAAGCGTGGCTCGTATCGGTGTGAGTTTGTGCCCTCATCGTGCCAGGAACTGAATGACCGGCCGGTGAGGTGCCAGACTTCGAGGGCTCTGACCAGCCGCTTCCGATCCAGCGGGCCGACCTTGGCGGCGTATTCCGGGTCCACCCCGGCCAGTTCGGCTGTCATCGCCTCCATCCCCCGGTCGTTGATCTGATCCTCAATCTCGCGGCGCAGGTCGGGATCGGCCGGTGGTATCGGCGCCAGCCCATCGACCAGAGCGCGAACATATAGCCCCGACCCCCCCACCACGATTGGCATTTTACCTCTGTTATGAACACCTATTATCGCATCATTCGCTTTTCGTGCAAACTCCCCGGCCGACAGCCTGACAGCAGGGCCTATCGCCCCCGCCAGGTGGTGCTGAACACGCGACAGCTCTTCAGTTGAGGGGGCTCCGGTGCCGATAGCCATCCCCTTGTAGATCTGGCGCGAATCGGCTGAGACGATCTCGCCACCCACGGCTTCCGCCATCAGAACCGCCGCCTCGGTCTTACCCACAGCCGTCGGTCCGACGATGACGGGGAGTTCTATCAACATATTGGGATCAGTCATAATGGGCTTTGGGCTTCAGGCTTTGGGATTTGGGCTTTGGGATATATCTACAACACCGGGGAGGGCCGACATTCCCCCTGCTTTCGCAGGGGCAGGTTCTGTCGGCCATCCGCCGCAGGCGGATTCAATATCCGGGCAATTAGGCGCTTAAAAACACCCTTCGGGTGTTCGCGGACAGGAATGTCTGCGCTACCAGTGAAAATCGGTGTTCGCAGACAGGAATGTCTGCGCTACCAGTGAAAATCGGACACTCAGGCACTATCTCTTAAACCACTTCTCGATCTCTCTTAAGCTCACCACGTGGTATATCGGTCGTCCGTGGGGGCAGAATTCGGGCTCTTCGGTCTGGAACAGCTCGTCGATGAGCCGCTGCATCTCGGCGGTTTCGAGCGGCTGTCCGGCCTTGACGGCTCCCCGGCAGGCGAAGGCCGCCGCAAGCCTGTGGCGCGGGTCGCTTCCGGAACCGGCGGTCTCGCGGAACTCGGCGATGATGCCGAGCAGCATATCCCGCTCGCTGGCTATCCTGACCCCCGACGGTGCCGCGAGTATCCGGAACTCACGCGGCCCTATCGGGTCGACCTCAAACCCCATGGCTCGCAGGAGTGGCAGCATCTCCTCGACAAACGGGATATCCTCCACGACGACGCTGAATGTAACCGGGAACAGGAGCCGCTGGCTGGTCATCGGGGTGCGCTCCATCGCCGTCAGGGCCCGCTCGTAGAGTATCCGCTCGTGGGCGATATGCTGGTCGATGAATGCCAGCCCGGTCTTCAGGGGGGAGATCAGGTAGGTGTCGAATATCTGCCAGATGACCGGCCCCTCTTCCCCCTCGGCGACCGGTCCCACCGTCGGTTCGGCAGTGGGTGTCATCTCCACCGTCCTTGCTGCCGGGGTTGCAGGTGCGTTATATCCTCCAGGCCTGGAGGGGGGGAAGGGCAGGATGGGACCCCGCGGGGCGCCGTGTCTGCGCGGAACCGGAACGAACGGGGTCAGATGTGCCGGCGCATCGACCAGAGCCCGCTCAGCAGTATGTTCATAGGCGGATGGAGGTTGCCGGGGAGGTGCCCTCTCGGCCAGCTCGGCGGGGGTTCGTGAGGCGGATATTGCGTTTCTGACCCCCGCCCACAAGGCAGTGAAGACCCCTTTCTCGTCAGCGAACTTGACCTCCTTCTTGGTCGGATGGACGTTGATGTCGAACCGATCCGGAGGGGCTTCCAGCATGATCACGTAGAGCGGATAACCGCCGGAGGTTTGATACGGTGCGCAGGCGGTGTATATAGCCCGGTTCAGCCGCTGGCTGGTAATCGGCCTGCGGTTCAGGAACAGATGCTGGTCCCCGGTTCCCCGCTGGGCCGATGAGTGAGGTGAGATCCACCCCGTGACCTTGAGCCAGCCGTGTTGATGATCCACCGGTATCATATCCTCGGCGACATCGTCCCCGAACAGCTCGGCAAGACGGCCGGTCGGGGCCGCGGAGGGGAGGTCGTATAACAGCTCGTCTCTCCTATAGAGCTTCCAGGCCAACTCGGGGAAGGCCAGGGCAAAGTGTTTGAACACGGCGGCGATCCACCTGAATTCGGTGGCGTCGCTGCGCAGGAACTTGCGGCGGGCGGGGACGTTGTAGAACAGGTGTCCTACCGATACCGATGTTCCTTCCGGAGCGGCGGTCGGTTCGCACTCCTCCACCCTTCCGCCTGCGACCTTGAGACAGGTGCCTATCTCTTCACCGTGCGGACGACTGATGACTTCGAGCCTCGAAACGGCGGCGATAGAGGGGAGTGCTTCGCCGCGGAAGCCGAAGGTGGTCAGACGCTCGAGGTCCTCAAAGCAGCTCAGCTTGCTGGTGGCGTGCCTTCCGATAGCGGTGGTCAGCTCGGAGCCGCTCATTCCTATCCCATCGTCCACCACCCGGATCAGGGTTCGACCGGCGTCCCGGATGACGATGGTTATCCGGGTGGTTTCGGCGTCGAGGGCGTTCTCAATCAGCTCCTTGACCACCGCAGCCGGACGCTCAACCACCTCACCGGCCGCGATCCTGTCCACGACCGATTGAGGCAGGGTCGCTATACGTGGACGCTGATCGGGCTCAACCATTTCTATCCTGATTGTCGATTGTCAATGGCTGGTTGTCAATTGTCGATTATGATACTTCCCGTGTTGTCGGGCGCCCCCGAGTTCCTTGGAATATTCGCGTAGGGGCCGATTCATCGTGCCCCCATCTTCCCCCCCTGCTGTTGCAGGGGGGGAGTTAGGGGGGGTCGTTATCAAATAAGAGCAAATCTATCGTTCACCAGATACCTCACCGGCCACCCCGACCGCATCATCAGCCGTCAGAGCCGGTGGTCTGGGTGGGTGCCGCACCCCGCCGAGGATAAAGATAATCGCCATCACGAGAATAAAAAGCGCCAGGTAGATCCAGGGCATTCGGCTGCGGGTATGCGGGTCATAACGGGTGATGCGGCTGAATCTTATCCGCTTCTCCTTTTCCGGCTGCAGGTAGCGCGGTCTGTAGCTGAACCTGCGCGGCTCCAGCCGCTGCATCAGTCCCATATTGTCACCTAAAAGAACAGCGGTGCGCCACCGGTGAATATCCGGTAGAAGGCATTGGACAGCGGGAATATCGTGGATCCGAACAGATGAAGACCGGTGACGCGGCCGAGCAGTATAATCCCGATCAGAACTACCCAACCCACCCGTTCAAAGGCCTCCCACCCTCGCAGATATTGCGGCGGCAGGAGCCCTCCCACCACCCTCGAGCCATCCAGCGGCGGTATCGGAATCAGGTTGAAGAAGGCGAGCATCAGGTTGATGAAGATGGTGAATCCGAGCATTGTATAGGAGATGCCGAACGGAACTATCAGCCCCGCACTTAAAAGGAACTGCAGCAGTATGCCCAGGATCAGCGCCAAGATTATGTTGGCTCCCGGCCCGGCCAGCGCCACCCACACCATATAGCGGCGCGGGTTGTGGAAATATGCCGGATTGACGGGGACCGGCTTGGCCCAGCCGATGTAGAAGATGAACAGCATCAAGGTTCCTATTGGATCCAGGTGGGCCAGCGGGTTCAGGGTCAAACGACCCAAACGCTTGGCTGTGGGGTCACCCAGACGCCAGGCCACCAGACCGTGAGCATACTCGTGAACCGTCAACGCCGCCAGGATTGCAGGGGCGAAGAGAACTATCTTTGCAACAGCCGACATTAAGTGACTCTATCTATTGAGCCGGTGGACGCAGAGGTCAACCGGTTGTAATCGATGGGATCGTCCTTGGGCCCCACAGGTGGAGCCGATAAAATCTAACCTTCTAATATAGCTTCTGTGGGGCTGATAGTCAAATCTCTCTACACCACGATTCAGCCCTTATCAGGTTATACAACCTTCACCTTGCGAAGGGGGTGGGGGATTCACAGGATCAGCATCGCATCGCCGTAGCTGTAGAACCCGAAGCCGGCTTCGAGGGCGGTTCGGTAGGATAGATTGACCAGCTCCCATCCGGCAAACGCAGCCACTAACTGGATGAGTGTCGAATCGGGACGGTGGAAGTTGGTCAACAGGCGGTCAACCGCCCGGAATCGGTAAGGTGGGAAGATGAACAGGTCGGTATTCCCCTGTCTTGGTTTGAGCGGCCACCCTTCTGCCGCGGTGGACTCAAGGGCTCTGACGACGGTGGTTCCCACCGCAGTGACCGGTCGTCCTGATGTCTGTGCGCTGTTCATCGCCCCGGCAGTCTCGGACGGGATCCGGTAGCGTTCGCTCTCCATCCGGTGGCCGGTCAGGTCGCCGTCGCGGATAGGCTGGAAGGTGCCGAGACCTACGGCCAATGTCATCCGGACGATTGAGCTGCCGCGCTCCGTCATTGCGTCGAGAATCTCGGGGGTAAAGTGGAGACCGGCGGTTGGTGCGGCCAGCGATTCGGGCCAGTGGGCAAAGACGGTCTGGTAACGTTCACGGTCGGACGGTTCAGGCCGCCGGCGGATATACGGTGGCAGAGGGGACGCTCCGACCCGGTCGAGCCAGCTGCGAAACCCTTCCCCGGCTGCGGCTTCCTTCCAACTCCCCCGCCACCGTCCGCCGGAACACCTGACGGTCAGCTCGAGGGATGCGCCCCCCGGTAGCTGGATTCTCAATCCGGGTCTCAACCGCCGCGAAGGTCTGATCAGGGTCTCGACCTCGTCCGTTTCATCAGCCTCCGCGTTGCCCTCAACCAGAAACAGCAGCTCGACAAACCCGCCTCCGGGACGACGCCCCTCCACCCGCGCCGGTATTACCTTCGTATCATTCAACACAATCAGGTCACCGGCGGTGAACTGGACGATGTCGCGGAATATCCCGACGTGGACTATCCGCCCCTCGGCACGGTCGAGCACAAGCAGCCTGGATGCACCGCGTTCCCGCGCCGGATACTGGGCGATCCTTTCGGAGGGGATTGTGACCTGAAGTTCAGGGGGGATCCAGTTCACCTGTAAGCTCTTCCTAGATTGAAATATCCCGACCAGGTAGGGGCGCGATAAATCGCGCCCACATTATGTATGTCTGACTGCCGCTCCAACAGGAGAAACAGATGAGATGTTTGGTTGATAGCCTTTATCTGTTAAATCAGGCTCAATTGAAACGCCTCAGCCCCGCTTGACTTTCACTATATGTAGTAGTATAGTTTAAGGTTCGGGCAATAGTTTTCCTCCTGGATAAGGCGGCAATCATTAATAGTAAAGATAAACCGGAAATGTCAGGGGGTCTTTTCGATGGGAGGCCGGTCCGGTGTCACGGTTAAGGGGTAAAGTCGTTCTCATCACCGGCGCTTCGAGCGGCATCGGCGAAGCCTGCGCGCGAGCCTTCGCCGCTGAGGGTGCGGGGCTGGTTCTGGCGGCACGGCGAGAGGAGCGTCTGCGCCAACTTTCCAGGGAGCTTGAGACTGAGCACGGTGTCAACTGCCACGCCGCCGGCCTCGATGTCCGCGATCCGGATGCGGTGGAGCGTTTCGAGGCCGGGTTGCCGTCAGAGCTACGGGCAATCGACATCCTGCTTAACAACGCCGGCCTGGCGCGGGGTCTCTGTCCGGTTCACGAAGGGGAGACCCGAGACTGGGAGGAAATGATAGATACCAACCTCAAGGGGCTGCTCTACCTCACCAGGCGCTTCCTGCCCGGAATGATCGAAAGGGGGCGGGGGCATATCATCAACATCGGGTCAATCGCAGGCAGACAGGTCTATCCCGGAGGGGGGGTCTATTGCGCCACCAAGTTCGCGGTGAGGGCCCTTACCCAGGCGTTGGCGGTGGAGCTGGTCGATACCCCGATTCGTGTATCTGTGGTGGATCCGGGGATGGTGCAGACTGAATTCTCAGTGGTTCGTTTCCGCGGTGATGAGGAGGGCGCTTCGGGGGTTTACCGCGGGTTGACCCCGCTGACCGGAGACGACGTGGCTGAGGCGGTTCTGTTCTGCGCCACCAGGCCGCCAAATGTTAATGTCGCCGAATTGATGATTCTCCCTGCTGATCAGGCGTCGGTTTATCACATTCACCGAGACAACAATTAGATTACCGTGAATTTTAACCCAATCATTGAGGGGAAAAGGCTTGAAGCACCGCATGTCATCGATGAGGTGGGCGATTCCTCGTTAGGTTCTTCTCTAAATCCTGATCACCGATACCTGAGTTTGTCGGGCGTCATTATTGAACTCGAGGACGTTAAAAGTCGTGTTTTCCCCCAACTGGAAAGGTTAAAGGATACCTACTTCAACTCCCACCCGAATGAGCCCCTTTAATTCCCTTCCCTTCGTAAAAGGTGGGGGAGATAATAAGAAATGCTATTTCCTGGTGAACGATAAGTCACGTTCAATGAATCCGAACTACTGTTCTAATACATACTAAGAAAGGACAGAACTAAAATGCCTCAAGCGAATGATCCAGTGGTTGTATATACAGGAACCTCAACGGATGCGAATTTCGTCAAAAGTCTGTTAGAGGGTGATGGGATTACGACATCTTTATTGGATGAAATGATGGGAACTTTAGCCCCCTGGGTTATTGCGCACGGAGGAGTTGGTGCGGTTAAGGTCATTGTCTCGGAAAAGGATTCTGATAGTGCAAAGCTTATTATACAAGAATTTCTGGGTAAAAGAGACAATGAAGATTAACCCTTACAGCCAAATTTATGCACGGCAGGGATTCTACCGGGGAAAGACACCCTCAAAAATGTGTTATTAAGGGGTGCAGGTAATAGCGGACACTTTCAGACCCCCCCTTACTCCCCCCCTGCAATAGCAGGGGTGGAACTTAAGGAGTTTGCACTGTCAACTACTAGTCGCCCTGATTAATATAATACTGTTACCCGGTTTCTTATACACATTATGAATCCTATCATCTCCCCCGTCTACTTCCTTTCCGACTGTCATCTGCCTCTGATCGCCCGGCCGGGACAGGATGGCTGGACGCCGCGCGTGGTTCGTTTCCTGCGCGAGACCGCCAGCCGCGCCGCGACGCTGTTTCTGGTGGGGGACCTGTTCGACTTCTGGTTCGAGTGGCGGCATTCGGTTCCCGGAGCCGCGTTTCCGGTGCTGGCGGCGCTGCACGAGCTGACCCATGGGGGCAGACAGGTGGTCTTCCTTGCCGGCAACCACGACGGGCATCCCGGGCGGTTCCTCGAAAGGGAGGTCGGCATCAGCGTTTCCCGCGGGCCGGTGGACGCTCAGATCGACGGCAAACGCTTCCACATCATCCACGGCGACGGCATCGCCCCGGATGACCGCGGCTATCGCGCGATGCGCGGCATCATCCGCTGGAAGCCTACTGAGATGTTGTATCGCCTGATACATCCCGACATTGGCGTATGGTTCGCGCGCAAGGTGTCGGGGCTGTCCCAGCGGATGTGGAGCTATGAGGACAAGTTCGGTCCGGAACCTTACCGCGAATACGCCCGCCGCAAGCTGGGCGAAGGCTTCAACTACGTTGTGATGGGTCATCGCCATAAATCCGAATTCATCCCCCACCCGAACGGAGGCTATCTCGCCATCGGAGAGTGGATAGCCAGAGGCACGTATGGTGTGTATGAAGATGGGGAGTTAAGGCTGGAATACTTCGAGGGATGAGTGTCTGTATAACGGTGATCTATATTGGTAGCGCGGACAGCTGTCCGCGAACACACAAACTGTTTGAGAAGTGACAAAGTTATAATTCGGGTTTTAATGGGGACGGATTATTGTGCACGGTCGCTTAGGAGGACAGGTCTCCGTTCCTGTCCCTGTGAATACTCGAACACCTTAACGGACGGGTGCGGAGCCCCGTCCTCCTTCAAAGTGAATCGACTTGGTGTCCACTATTAAGGGGGGCATTTTATAGTTGACATTGAGCTCTGTCATTTATTGTGGTGTCAGATGCCCCCACCTGACATCCATTCATATGCTTGTTAAGGCTGATGGGTAACATTCAGCAGTAACGAATCGGCAATCTACAATCGACAATTGACAGTCGTTAAAATCTGGCGCCTCCTCGGCCCCAACAACTTCATCCGCGCGATAGCGGCGGGGTTCATAGCTGTCGTTACGGTATCTGCCGGGATAGGAATGATCCTCTGGCTGCTTTCGTCCGGTCTTCCCGACCTCGAGCTGCTGAAGCGGTATGAGCCTCGGCTGACAACCAGTATCCTGGACCGCAACGGCGAGCTGCTGACCGAACTCTACACCCAGCGACGGCTGATGGTGCCGCTGGAGCGTATCCCACACCATACCATCGCTGCTATACTGGTCATCGAGGACCACCGCTTCCGGGAGCACTGGGGGGTGGATTTGATAAGGGTGGTTCGAGCGGCGATGGTGGACATCACCACCTTCAGCCTGCGCCAGGGGGCTTCGACCGTCACCCAGCAATTGGCCCGCGACCTCTACCTGCACAAGCGCCGCACCTTCCCCCGCAAGCTCCGGGAGACCATGACCGCCCTCCAGATAGAGCGCAACCACTCCAAGCGCGAGATCCTGGAGATGTATCTGACCCAGATCTACTTCGGACATGGTGCCTACGGGGTCGGCAGCGCGGCTCAGAGGTATTTCAATAAATCCGTCGAGGAGCTAGACCTGGCCGAGTCGGCCCTGCTGGCGGCGCTCCCCAAGGCGCCGGCTCAATACTCCCCCCTCGTTCATCCCGAACGGGCTCTGTCCAGGCGGAATCTGGTCCTGAGGCAGATGTTGAATAAGGAGGTCATTTCTGACGATGAATACAGGGAGGCTGCGGCAGAGTCGCTGAAGGTAGTGATCGATCAGACCGGCAGCGGGCTGGGAACCGCGCCCTACTTCACCGAGATGGTCCGCCAGAGCCTTTCCGATGAGGGGCGGCGGCTCGGCTTTGACTACCTGACTGACGGACTGACGGTGCACACCACCCTCGACGCCCGGCTGCAGGGCTTTGCCGAGGCGGCGGTGGACTCCCATCTGACGGAGTTGCAGTCAGCATACCGGCAGCGGTTTGTCAAGCGGTCGCTGGACGAGGTTTCGACGGCGCTATATGGTATTGATGTGTGGCCCAATCTGGACAGCACACTGGCCGACAGCGCACTGGTTGATTCCCTGTTCCCGGAGCGGGCGGTGCTGCAGGTGGCGCTGGTGGCGCTCGACCCTCACAGCGGCGATGTTCTGGCGATGATCGGAGGGCGTGATTTCGCCCGATCGAAGTTCAACCGGGCGGTTCAGGCGGTGCGTCAGCCGGGGTCGGTATTCAAGCCGTTCGCCTACACTGCAGCTATCGACAACGGCTACCCACCCACCTTCGAGCTTCTGAATCAGGACGTGGTGCTGATTATGCCCGACAGCACCCGCTGGGTGCCGCAGAATTACGACGGCTCTCACGGCGGCCTCACCACCCTGCGTGAAGCGCTGCGGCGCTCGCTGAACCTGGTCACCGTGAGGCTGGTTCAGGAGGTGGTGCCGCCGGGGATGGTGCGCAGGTA
>MWJR01000221.1 GCA_002127415.1 Calditrichaeota bacterium AABM5.125.24 | reverse complement strand
CGGTCTTGCGTCCAAGGTGTCCTGCCGCCACCATCTTGCGCAGCAGCGGGCAGGGCCGGTATTTATCATCTCCAAGACCGCTGTGAAGGACCTCCATAATGGCCAGGCAGACATCGAGTCCGATCAGGTCAGCCAGTGCCAGCGGGCCCATCGGATGAGCCATGCCGAGCTTCATTACTGTGTCTATCGCCTCGGCCTCGCCGACCCCCTCCATCAGGCAGTAGACGGCCTCATTGATCATCGGCATAAGGACCCGGTTGGCAACGAAGCCCGGAAAATCAGCCACCGTGACCGGGGTTTTGCCGAGCTTCTCAGCCAGCGAGGTGACCGTGGCCAGGGTCTCCGGTGAGGTCTGCTGTCCCCTGACGATCTCGACCAGCTTCATCATCGGCACCGGGTTCATAAAGTGCATCCCAACCACCGATTCAGGCCGCTTGGTCCGGGCAGCCAGTGTTGTAATAGAGATCGACGAGGTGTTGCTGGCCAGTATTACGCCGGGACGGCAGAGTCCATCCAGTCGGCGGAAGACGTCCAGCTTCAGCCCCTCATTCTCAACGACAGCCTCAACCACAATATCGGCCTCAGCGGCGTCGTCCAGATTAAGCGAGGTGCTTATTTTGCTCAGCAGAGCGTCCTTATCCGCCTCGGTCAGCCTCTCCTTCTTGATCTGCCGATCACAGTTCTTGGTGATGGTCTTCAGGGCGCGGTCCAGCATCTGCTGATCGATGTCGACCAGGGTTACTTCAAGCCCTGCGGCAGCGGATACGTGGGCAATTCCATTACCCATTGTTCCGGCGCCGACCACAGCCACACGATTAATGGTCATTATTCCCCTTAATGAATAAGGTTTACACTGTAAAGGATCCGTCCTGGCAGTTACGGTATCGAATCCTTAAAATCCTGCTGTTATCCTAATTAACGGATTTAAACCCGTTCAACCACCAACGCCACGGCTTCACCCCCACCCAGGCAGATGCTCGCCACGCCCCAGTGGACGTCCCGGTCGGCCATAGCGTAGAGCAGCGTAGTCAGAATTCGCGCACCGGAATTACCGATTGCGTGACCCAACGCCACGGCACCGCCGTTAACATTGACCTTTGCCGGATCGATCCCCAACAGCTGGATATTCACCAATCCGACCACAGAGAAGGCCTCGTTGATCTCGAAGAGACCAATGTCATCCAGTGTCAGGTCGCTGCCATCGGATTTCTTGGTATTGGCAGCCGCATTGCGGATGGCTCCCTCCGGCGCGGTGGTGAACCATTCCGGCGCCTGGGCTTTAACGCCCTGCCCGCGGATGAACGCCATCGGCTTAAGACCGCGTTTCTCGGCGGTCTCGGCGGCCATCAGCACAAGCGCGGATGCGCCGTCGTTGATCTTGGAGGCGTTGGCGGCGGTGACGGTGCCGTCCTTCTTGAAGGCGGGTCGCAGGGTCGGTATCTTGTCGAACTTGACCTTCCCCGGCTCCTCATCCTCGCTGACGATCACCGGCTCCCCCTTGCGCTGCGGTATCTCGACCGGGACGATCTCGGCCGTGAACTTACCAGACTTCTGCGCGTCGATTGCCCGGCGGTAGCTCTCCATTGCAAACTCATCCTGAGCCTGGCGGTCGATCTTGTATTTCTCGGCACAGACCTCGCCGCACATCCCCATATGCATATTGCTGTAGGGGTCCCAGAGCCCGTCGAAGATCATCCCGTCAACCAGCTTGCCGTCGCCCATACGATAGCCGCCGCGGGCGTTGAAGAGATAGTATGGTGCGTTGGTCATGGACTCCATCCCGCCGGCCACAACGATATCGGAATCGCCCAGATAGATAGACTGGGCTGCCAGCATCACCGCTTTGAGCCCTGAACCGCAGACCTTGTGGACGGTCGTGCAGGGGACCTCCGGCGGCATTCCGGCGTATATGGAGGCCTGTCGAGCCGGCGCCTGGCCGACGCCGCCCTGAAGCACCATCCCCATCAGCACTTCATCCACCTCTTCAGGCTTAATACCGGCGCGCTCGACTGCGGCTTTGATGGCTGTCGCGCCCAGTTTTACTGCCGGTAACGGAGATAAGACCCCGTTAAACGACCCTACCGGCGTTCTCGCCGCTGAGACTATGACTGCTTCTCGCATTGTTCCTCCAAACTCCTCATTTTTAAGGTATCGCTTTAATAATAGTTAAATCACCCCCACAGGTTCACGAATTGCGTGGCAAAATACGCACTGCCACTGCCCCTCTCCGGCCCGCTCAAGCCATCTCCTGCGCTGCCGGATCAACTCCCCCGGATCGTAGTCATAGGCCGTTGTGACCTCCAGATTGGCATGTTCCCGTGTGGCGAACAGGTCTCCGGGGAAAAATATCGTCCGTCGTTCACATTCCGCCACCACCACCTGGTGACCTGGACTGTGCCCGGGCGCAGGATGGATGCTCAGACCCGGCAGAACCTCGAGCTCTCCCTCAACCGAAATTAATCGCCTATCATCCAGCAGCGGCTCGACATCCTCCAAACGGTAATCCCCGGCGTTCTCAGGGTCGGGATGACGAGCATACTCCAGCTCCCGTTGGCTGACGTAATATACAGCATTTGTGAATGTCGGCGCAAGACCTGAGTCCTTCCTGCGGACAGTTCCGCCTCCAGAATGGTCATAATGAAGATGGGTAAGGATGACTATCCCGACATCCTCCGGCCTGATCCCGGCGGCGGCCAATTCCCTCAGAAGCCTGCGTGGACGCTGGTAGTCGAGCAGGTCGAGCTCTGACGGCTGCCATTTATCTCCCAGGCCGGTATCTATCAGGACCGTCTTTCCAGCCATCCGCAGTAACAGCTGGTTCAATCCTATCATCAGCCGCCCGCCTTCCGAGACCTGTGAACCAACCCGAAAATCCTCGGCCGGCACCTTGATCCAGCCGTCGCTCAGAACCTTGTAATCGAACCCCTCTATCTGACCCATTCAGTGTTTGAACAGCTCCCTGGCGATGACCAGCCGCTGGATCTCGGAGGTCCCTTCACCGATCTCGCAGAGCTTTGCGTCGCGCCAGATCCGCTCTACCGGATAATCGCGGGTGTAGCCGTAGCCGCCGTGGATCTGGACGGCATCCTCAGCGATTTTGGTGGCGACCTCCGAGGCGAACAGCTTTGCCATACAGGCTTCTTTAATAAAGTTTTTACCGTTGTCTTTTAACCGGCTGGCGTGATAGGTCAGGTGCCGGGCTGCATCGATCCAGGTTGCCATATCCGCCAGCTTGAACTGGATGGCCTGAAACGAGGAGATGGGACGGCCAAACTGCTCCCGTTCCCGGGCGTATTTCAGCGCCTCGTCGAAGGCGCCCTGGGCTATGCCGAGCGCCATAGCTGCTATCGATATCCGCCCACCGTCGAGTATCTCGAGGAAGTGTTTGAACCCCTCTCCTTCGGCACCCAGCAGGTTTTCGGCAGGGATGCGGCAATCCTCGAATATCAGCCCCGCGGTATCGGAGCCACGGATGCCGAGTTTATTCTCCTTGCGGTCGATGCTGAAGCCGGGGGTGCCCTTTGGAACGATAAAGGAGCTGATACCCCTCGTTCCCTTGGATTTGTCTGTGACCGCGGTGACGGAATAGACTTCGGAGACCGAGGCGTTGGTGATGAACCGCTTGGTGCCGTTCAGCACCCACGAACCACCTTCCCGCTGTGCGGTGGTCTGTGTGGCGCCTGCGTCGGAGCCGGCGTTGGGCTCGGTCAGGCCGAACGCAGCGAGGATTTCTCCCGTGCAAAGCCCGGGAAGCCATTCCCTCTTCTGCTCCTCGTTGCCGAAGCTGTATATCGGGTTGACCCCCAGCGATATATGGGCGGCCAGAGTGATACCGTGTGATGCACATACACGGGAGAGCTCCTCGACGGCGATGGAGTAGCAGACCGTGTCCATACCGGCCCCGCCGTATTCCTCAGGGAAGACGATCCCCATCAGCCCCAGCTCTCCCATCTTCTTCACCGTTTCCCAGGGGAAGCGGCAGGTCTCGTCTATCTCGGCGGCAATCGGCTTCACCTCGTTCTGGGCGAAGTCGTGCACCATATCGTAGAGCATCTGTTGTTCTTCGGTCAGGAACATCCGTATCCTCAAGTTGTTTTATTGCGTGGTGTCAGGTGTCCACACCTGACACCACGCAGAACCGACCACTACAGCGCTTCGGCCAGTAGTTCAGCGGCGTGTCGTATCTCCGGGTCTCTTCTATCCTGTCTGTCGGCGGCGGACTGCAGGCTCACCAGGCACCCCGGCGAACCCACAAGGACTGTGTCAGCCCCTGTTTCTCGAGCCCTCGACAGCTTCCGTCGGGCAATCTGGACTGCGGTTGAATGGTGCAGGAAGGTGTAGCTTCCTCCGAATCCGCAGCAGTGATCGCTATCCAGCATCTCCCGCAATTCGAGCCCCTCAATGGCGCCGAGCAGCTCCCGCCAGCGACCACCACCGCCGATATGGGTGGAATGACAGGAGTCGTGGAGGGTTACCGAGGCTTCGAGCTGCCTGAAATTCAGCCTTCCCTCCTTCAGCGCTTCGAACAGCAGTCGTCCCAGCTCAACGGCTCTGTCCGCCAGCCTGCGGACCTCATCAACGATCCTGTCATCGCCTGCAAATATCTCAGGGTAGTCGTGCTCCATTGCGCCGACACATGTGGCGTCGGGCGATGTGATGAAGTCAACCTCGAGCCGGTTGAACAGCTCGATGTTATGTCTCGCCAGCCTCCTGGCAGTCTGCCAGTCACCGTTGTTGATGGCCGGGGCTCCGCAGCAGAGCTGCTCCTTTGGCACAAGAACCTTCCATCCAGCCCGGGTCAGCAGCTTAATCACAGCATCTACAACCCACGGTGTGGTCAGGTTACTGCTGCAACCAACCAACAACCCGACTGTGCCCACAGACTCTCCGCTGGGGTGGTACTCCGTCCTGAGCTTCGGCAGATACGGCGCTCCGCGGAAGATGGGCAGCAGCCATCGCCTCTGGCCTGTAATATGGCGGTTATCCAACCTAAAACCCGCTGTCATCCCCGCCATACGCACAGCGAGGTTAAAGAGCCTGGGGCTACCGATGGACAAGCGCAACCCGGCCCTTTTAAGGCGGGTTTTTACAGTATATTCGGCCAGGTCCTGACGTGCTGCCGTCCACAACCGCTGGGTCTTCACCCCTGCGGGACAGACCGTCTGGCAGGCATAGCAGGTCAGGCAGTCATCAAACAGTTCGGCCACGGAGGACGAGGGTTCAAGAGAGCCGTCGAGGAGCCGCTTCATCATCACGATCTTGCCGCGGGCGGTCAACCCCTCGAAGCCATCCACCAGATAGGTGGGGCAGACCGCCTGGCATAGACCGCAGTTGACGCATTTATCGAGCTCTTCCGACCGGGCGGCGATTTCAGGAAGATGTATCCCGGCCTTCACCCGATCCTTCCAGTGGCATCAGTTCGATCAACCTCTCCCCCGCCCCAACCTGCTGGCCTGGCTCGACCAGGAGCTTCGACACTACTGCATCGGCCGGGGCTCGAACCTCATTTTCCATCTTCATTGCTTCGACGATGACCAGCGGCTGGTCGCGCTTGACCTCCTGGCCCTCCTCAACCAGCAGCTTTATCACCGAGCCGGGCATAGGCGCCACCACCTGATTGTCGCTGACAACGGCTGCACCAACCCGGGTCTCCTCCTCGCGAGTGATGTCATCGAAGCTCCAGCTGCGCCCGCCAATCTGCAGGAATATCCTGTCCTTGTGCCTGGCGGCATACCCTCGAAACACCCGGCCGGCACTCTTCAGGACAAATTCAGCGGGCGGCAGTTCAAAAACCTCCAGTTCTAACGACCGCTCTCCTATCTGGATTGTCAGCCTGTTATCCTGACGGCGGACGTCGATCTCGTGCACACCGGTCGGGTCTTTGAGACGCAGTCTCACCTCCGCCCACCTCCACAAATCTCCCACGCACCGAGCTCCAGCCAGGGGTCGGGGATCCTCGGCCCGCCGGAACCTACCGGTGCCAACTGCCGTGCCGAGGGCAGCGAGGCCAGTGAGAGCGCCAGGTCGAGTTCCGTATCCTCAGGCGCTACCGGCTGCCAGTCGGGAAGATGCTGGGGTATGAACCCTGTGTGCAGCTCCCCGGCGGCGAACTCGTGGCGGTTCAACACCGCCTTGAGAAATTCGATGTTGGTGGTAAACCCGAGGATGACCGTCTCGTCGAGGGCCAGCAAAGCGCGTCTGACGGCTGTAGGTCGGTCGGGGCCTTTGGCGATCAGCTTGGCGATGATGGGGTCGTAGTGAACCGACACCTCATCGCCGGTCTGGATTCCGCCGTCGAACCTGATGCCAGGACCGCGAGGTTCCTTCATATACAGCACCGGCCCGGCGGCAGGCAGGAAGCCGGCTGCGGCGTCCTCGGCGTAGATACGGCATTCGATGGCATGACCGCGTTGAACCAGGTCCTTCTGGCTCCAGGACAGCTCCTCCCCCATTGCCACCTTTATCTGCTCGCAGACCAGATCGACGCCGATAGTCTCTTCGGTGACCGGATGCTCGACCTGGATGCGGGTGTTGACCTCGAGGAAGTAGAAGTTTCGGTCGCGGTCGAGTAGGAACTCGACGGTTCCAGCGTTCCAGTAATCGGCGGCTTCCACGACCTTGAGCGCTGTTTCGCCCATCCTGCCGCGAAGTTCCGGGTCGAGGGCGGTGGACGGGGTCTCCTCGATGATCTTCTGATGGCGGCGCTGGATGGAACATTCCCGTTCGAAGAGATGAACCCGGTTGCCATATCGATCTCCGATGATCTGGAATTCAATGTGGCGCGGTTCGACGATGAACTTCTCCAGATAGATGGTCGGGTCGCCGAAGGCAGCGGCTGATTCGCGCCGGGCTGCTTCGAGGGCAGGTTTGATATCGGCCGGGTCTTCCACGACCCGCATCCCCTTGCCACCGCCGCCGCCTGCAGCCTTCACCATAACGGGATAGCCGATCTCTTCTGCGGCGCTGATGAGGGAGGCGTCGTCCAGGTCGGTCTCCTCCTGGATGCCCGGAATGATGGGAACCCCGGCTCCGGTCATAGTCTGACGCGATTCAATCTTGTTGCCGAGAAGTCGTATTGATTCGTGAGAGGAACCGATAAAAACCAGACCCGCTTTGGTGACGTTCTCAGCAAAGTCCGCATTCTCGGCAAGGAAGCCGTAACCGGGGTGGATTGCCTGGCAGCCGGCATTTCTGGCGGTCTCGATCAACACCGTCTGGTTCAGGTAGCTCTCGGTCGGAGCCGCCGGACCGATGTGGTATGCTTCATCCGCCTCGCGCACGTGCATAGCGGTGCTGTCGGGCTCGGAATAGACCGCGACTGCCGTTATCCCTAGCTCGTGGCAGGCGCGGATGACCCGAACCGCTATCTCGCCCCGGTTGGCGACGAGGATTTTTTGAAATTTGTGTTTCAAATTATTGTGTCATTCCCTCAAAATTATTACTATTAATAAGCTGTTTAACTGTAGTCAACAACGATGTTTGACTTTCCTCGATTGCATTCACGGCAAAGCGTTTCCAAATTCTCATATGTCGTCTCCCCCCCTTCTGACCAAGGATGTTTATGATCGACCTCCAATTCCACACCACGTTCTTTTAATGGACTACGACCACACCTACAACATGTAAATCCATCACGAAGGAGTACACGAAAACGTAATTTTTCGGTAATTGATCTTGATGTTTTATGAATAAATGTAGAATTATCAATTGTATCAGTAGATTTTGTGTCGATTATCTCTTTACCTGAAGTGATTGAAATTCCTTCATCATCTTCATCTATTTCTTGGCTATTAACCCAACCTATGAAATTAACAAGAGCCTTATTCCAACTACCAAACCTCCTAACGTATGGTCCTTCACTTATCCACGATATCGGTCTTCTCATATCGCGCCTCTGAGGTTGTCGTCCAAGTTTTTCCCATACACGCAGTAAATTATTAAATAACTGATCGTCTTCTAGTTTAGGAACGTATGAGCTGGACATTCCAGCTGCTTCAAGTGCTTCATTCCAACTGCCAAATCTTTTTCTTAAAGTAAAAGATGAATATTGCCCTTTTTTATCATAGACGTGGCAAGGGACAGTATCTTTATTAGTAAGGGAGGCAACTCTCTTTAGATCGTCAAGTAATTTCTCTTTGGGAATATTGAGTTCTCTCAGATTAAGTTTGAACCTTTCTTTCATGTCATTCTCCTATTATTCATGGCATTCTGTCTGGGTTCCGGCTTTCGCCGGAACTACGATTAGGTGACCCACCCCGGCTTTCGCTTCTCCAGGAAAGCCTTCGTTCCCGCCTGACCTTCGGGGCCGATGCGCAGCTCGGCGGTCATCCAACCGCGTAGGGGCCAGCTTGCTGTGCCCATCTCTCGATGGCTCGATAAACCTGTGCCTGCGAAAGCAGGTATCGGCCACTACTGAGGGCGTCTGGATTCCCGCCTTCGCGGGAATGACAATCAGGAAGCCCACCCCGGCTTTCGCTTCTCCAGGAAGGCTTTGGTTCCCTCCTGTCCCTCCGTGGAGGTGCGTCGTATGGTTCCCACCCAGCCGCAGATTGGACAGGTGGCAACCATCAAATCAAACTGGGACGACATCTATCTTTTTCGAAGGCGGTGGAATCTCACGCCCAAGGTCTCTCAGGGTTTCAAGGGCGAGATCCAAAGCTTCACAAGCATTGGCAAACGCCTCTTCAAGTGTCCATCCCGATGTGATTATACTGGGAAAATCAGGGAAATCCACAGTGAACTCCAAATCGCCGGGGATGTACTCTATGGTGAATACATAATCCCTGTAAGTGTGCGTGGTCTTCATACGTCTAACTCCTTTAAGACTCGTCTCACAACACTTGGGTGGCAATAACCCTTGTGACCGTGTGGTTTGGGAACGAATAGAATGCGACCATCCTTGTGATGAAATGTAATATGACTCCCACGTTGACGATAGCGGATAAAGCCCTCCGAAAAAAGCAGCCATTGTAGTTGAGCAAATCTGACGCAGGATTGATTAGACTTGATCCGCTCAATACGTTTAACCCTTTGCGTCATGTCTGCTCCGATTCTTCACACCCACCCCGGTTTCCGCTTCTCCAGGAAGGCCCTGGTTCCCTCCTGCCCTTCGGGGCCGGTGCGCAACTCTGCTATCATCCTCGCAGTATAATCGATGTATTCCTCGCGGGATAGTTCGGGCACGTCTCTAACTAAACGTTTAGCGGCGCTGACAGCATCGGGCCCGGAGGTTAACAATTGTTCGAGCAGTCCTTCAACTTCTTCGTCCAGTTTGCCTTCATCGGCGACGATATTAACCAGCCCGCAGCGCTCTGCTTCTGTTGCATAAATCCTGCGGCCGGTGATGAACAGCTCCCTGGCTCGCCCCGTGCCGACCTTGCGAATTACATGAGGGCCGATGCAGGCCGGCACCAGCCCGATCTTGACCTCGCTGAAGCTGAAGAAGGCGCCAGGATCGGCGACGGCGATGTCGCAGGCGGCGACCAGTCCGGTTCCCCCGCCGATGGCAGGCCCGTTGACACGCGATACCGTCGGCTTCGGGCACATGGCCAGCGCGTCGAGCATATTGGCAAGGCAGAGGGCATCCCGGTAGTTGGTCTCGTAATCCGCCTGACCCAGCCGCCGCATCCAGTCTATATCGGCGCCGGCCGAGAATACCTTCCCCTCACCGGTCACGACCACAGCTCGCACGTCGTCGCTACCCCCAAGGTCGTCGATTGCATGATGAATCTCGGCTATCATCCGCTCGTCGAAGGCGTTGCGAACCTCGGGACGGGACATCGTAATCCACCCGACTTGTTCAGCGACCTTTACTGAGATGGTCTCGAAATTATTAAGGTTCAATGCCGATTTTCTTAATGAATTATTTTAAGGAAGCCGACTGAAGTCGGCTCTCCCCAATTGAGCTGATAGCTGACAGCTCCTTTTACATCCTGAATATCCCCATCTTGTAGTCGGGGATCGGCTGGTTCAGCGACATCGAGATAGCCAGTGCCAAGGCGTTGCG
>MWJR01000219.1 GCA_002127415.1 Calditrichaeota bacterium AABM5.125.24 | reverse complement strand
GGTCAGTTCGAAGTTGACCACGGCGACCTCATCCTCGATGATTTCGACGTCGGCGGCGTTGTCCTCGTTGAAGCTGCGCTTGTATGCGGTTGCCGAATACATTCCGACCGGCACCCCCTCGATTAGGTAGTTTCCTTCGGCGTCGGTTCGGTCGAAGAAGCCGGTTCCATCCAGCATCACCCGTGCCTCCTCGAGCGGGCTGTCGTCCTCGACAATCGCCACCCGACCCCTTATACCGCCCAGATGGGTGAACGGCCCGGTGGAGAAACGAACCGCCATATCTTCAGTGAGCCCCCCGGTGCGCGGGTCCCACTGCTTGGCATGCGTGATCAGCAGACCGTCCTCACGGTCTGGCGAGCAGATGCCGATGGTTGCCTGTTCCTCGTGCTGGTCCCGCAGCCTCGGTAGCTTCTGATATTGGAACACGATCTCCCCGTCACCGGTGGAGGTGGCGGCTACGGTCGGGTCGTAGAGGATAACCTCGAAGGTCGCCGAACCATTCTCGTTGTTGTAATCGCGCCATTCAACCACCAGGCGGGCTTCCTCCTCCTCGAAGCTTGTATAGACATCGCCGTTCCAGAGGTCGTTCCAGAATGGGCAGACCATAGCCGGTGGAGCCAGTGGGCTGCCCAGTGCCTGGGTGTTCCAGGCGATCAGGTCGGTGCGGCCGAAGGAGAGCCAGCCGTTGGAACCGATGGTGATCTCGCCGTAACGCTCCCCATAGTAAGTGAAATCGAACGGCAGGCCGAAGAAGACCCGGGAGCCGTGATCGCTGTTATACCAGGGCTGAGTCTGGGGTTGGACATAGGGGTCGTCCAGATTGTCCAGCTGTTCCTCGGCTTCTATCCAATCGAATTCGGGGGCCATTCCCGAGGCGGTGTCCCGGCTGTCGTAAGCCCAGTAGCCATACATATCGGGTCCCTGCGGTGCATCGGGAGCCGGCAGGCCGAGGGTGGTGACGAGGATGAGACTGTCGCGAAGACCATCTTCATCGGCAAGAGCCAGCCCGAAGGAAACCTCGCTGCCCTGGTAGGCATTCGGTCCGGCGAAGACCTCGAACGGGTGCTCCGAGTTGTCCCGGCTCTCACCACGCGGAATGGCATCTATCGGCGATTCCGATTGGCGGATCTGCACATACGGGTTGTCGCATTCGAGAGTCGCTGTCAGCGGAGCCGCGTCGAGGTCGCCCACGTTCATCATGGTAACCAGAAGCTGCCGTTCGGTGCCGGGATAAAGGTCATCTTCAACGAATTGAAATTCGACGATCTGGAACCGGTAGCCGACTGCAGGGAGGATGAAGGCCGACTGCCACTGCTCCTCGCCATGGGAGATGGCGAGGTCAAATTCGAGCGGCTCGCCGTCGGGTGTCTCAGGGCTCAGGCTGAAGACGAAAGGCGTCTGTCCGGCGGCGGTCTGGCCGGCGTCGAGAGGGTCGTAATCAACCTCTCCCTGTCCCATCTCCATCCAGGGGGAGTCGGTCTGCAGGACGGCGGTGAAGGCTTCGGAGCGGTCAGTGCCGTGGTTGCGCAGGTTCAGGGTGAGCTCGATGGTTTCGCCGGAATTGACGGCCCCGTCGCCGTTGCCACGACTGTCATCCTCCTCATCGTCGTCGATGCCGGTGTCATCCAGGGAGATATAGACCGGATATTCGACCACCTCGAAGCTATCGAGGATCGGGATCATATTGGGGCCGGTCACGGTGAGGAGATAGTCACCGGCTTCGAGTGGCGGAACCGCGAGCACGACCGTCCCTTCATCATCGGTATAGGCGCCGAAATGGGTTTCATCTTCCCGGTAGATGTGAACATAGGCGCCTGGAGCGGGGTCTTCGTCCACGCCCGAGACCAGCACCTCTATCATTGTGATCCCCACCGGCAGCTCGGCGGCGAAGTCGGCCTCAATGGGTGACGGCTCGCGTGTCCAGACCTGAAGTCCCGGATCGCCGAGGAGGTGATAGGTGTAGAAGTAGTATCCGACCGTATGGCCGTCGCCGAGGCGGCGCGCCGAGGGATAGGTGCGCAGCAGGGTCAGCTTGGATGCCAGACAGAGCACGCCCAGGGTGTGCACATCCCTGTTCAGCAGGGTGTGGTAGAACTCGACATCTATGGTGTTGTTGAACCAGGTCCAGGTGTAAAGGTCGGTGGGGCCGTAACAGGCCACGGCGCCGGCCGGCTCGTGGTTCCCCCAGGCACGCTGCCAGGCCTCCCCGATCTTCTCCGGTCCGTTGTTGCGGTTGGCGAAGTCGTTGGTCTCACATACAATACCGGTGACAATCGGCAGCTTCCAGCCGTTGCGTCGCTGATGTATATCAAAAGTGGTGTAGGTTCCCCAGTCGTTATAGCCGCGGAAGTTCACGAAGCCGACCCCCTCGTCCACCGCCTCGCTGATAACGTTGTGGTCGGAGTGGTTATCACTCCACCAGTCGTCATACTCCTCGATGATATTATCCCGGTCGTAGCCGAATCGGGTCATCATCTCCCGGATGGCCACCTTGGTGTGTTGGCAGGAGTGCACGCCGTTGGCTATCAACAGGGCCCCCTCGACCCAGGGCTCCTCGGTGAAGGGCTCCATCTCGTAGCCGAGGATCTTGGCCACCTGTTCTTCGAGCTCCTCGACGCTGTTTATGGCCAGTCGACCGACGAATCCCTGAGGTATCCAATCCCACCAATTGTCCCCCTCCAGGATGCCCTCCCAGCAGACGAAGTGATGGTCCGAGATATACCAGCTCTGCCAGGGTTGCTGGTTCTCGCTTCTGAAGTAAGGGATGCGGGTATCACCCGTAGCGTCTCCGCCCAGGAGCACGAAGGTAGGCGGGGCTTCCCACTCGTTCCAGGCGGTCTGGAGCCAGCGCCACAGCTCCTCTTCCGAGTCCCCGGTCTCCTCCAGGGTGACCACGGTAACCATATACCCCATACGTTGCTTCCATTCGACCAGCGGTTCAAGGGCCTCGACGAGTTCATCATTGTCAGCCACGACAATCACGTAATGTCCGAGGATGTCGATCCGGCCGGAGAGGTCATCGCGGTCAGGCGGCCCACTGCTGAGGGCGCGCTCCAGCTCGATGTCCGCCGGAATAACGGGCCGGGACCGCGCGGACCGGATTCCAGCTTTCGCTGGAACAAGGGTTATCTCGACTTCGAGACCTTCATAGTATCGCAGCTCGCGGCGGACCGGATTATAGCTGTAGGGTGTGATGTCCACCAGCGCCCATCGTTTACTCCCGATGGTCAGCGGTGTCGATATCTCAGCCGGCGCTTCAGGGAGGAACGTATCCCGTGAATAGGCATCGGGATCAAAGGGCCGACCGGGCTGTTGATCCGGATTGTCGCTGGTCGGACAGGGGAACGGTGCGACGTCTATATCCAGGATGGAGCGCCGACCGATTGAGCGGGAGTTGAGGATCGGTCGCACCCCGTGAGGGATTTCGACCCAGCGGCTCCAGGCGGGTAGGGCGGGACCGCCGGGGGCTCCGATCAGGGCGTCTGAGGTGACGTCTATCCTCTGAAACTGCCTTCCCTCGACCTCAACCTGCCTTAATTCCACGGCCGGGCTTCGGTAGTGCAGGGTGATCCCGGCGGCGGTTTCCTGCTGGATGGAGAGTATGTCGGTCTCCGTTGGGGAGGCCTCCATAGCGGCGGTGACAGTGGTGCTGAACAGCAGCGCAAGCAGCGTTATCCGATGACTCACCTTAGTCCCTCCTAAATGGTCAAGGGTCAGTGATCAAGGGACAATTGTCAATCCCGAAACGTCGGGATTGACAATTGTCCCTTTCCATACTCAGCGTCCGAGCTTTTCCGCTTCAGCGTCGAGTATTCGGTTGTGTTCTTCGGCCTTCTTCTTGGCGTCTTCGGCGCGCAGTTTAGCCTTGATGGCGGCCATGCGGGCCTCCTGGATGCGATTCTCTTCAGCCAGCTGAACCGCCTCGTTGAACAGCTCCTCGGCTTTGATGTAGTCATCGCTGGCAGAGGCCTCGGCGTCGACCTCGTCAGCGAGTTCGAGGGCTCGCTCGGCGCGACGCAGCTCGCGGTCGGCGGTGGTGTCACAGCCAAACAGCGTTACTGATGCGACGATAAGCAGTCCGGAGAGAAACAGCGCGGTTCTACGATACATCGTAACTCCTATATGATAAACTATTAGCGGTATTCGGGCCTGTCTCAGGCCCGATGGCCGCGGTTGTCCCAACCGCGACTACTTGTATATTGTCAACCGTTAATCGACAATCGGTAATTCATTAACTATCTATTGCCCCGGATTCAATCCGGGTTGAAAGCCGTTTATGGCCCCTGTTTTGCCATCTCTGTCATATCCCACATCGGCAGGAAGATCGCCAGCATCAGAAACAGCACCATCACCCCCATCCCGACGGTCAGGATCGGCTCGATCATAGACGTCAATCCATCTACGGAACGGCGCACCTCGGCGTCGTAGTAGTCGGCGATGTTGCCCAGCATATCGTCTATGGCACCGGAATCCTCGCCTACGGATATCATCCTCACCACCAGCGGGGGAAACAGCCCGGTGTCGGCCAGCGATACCGCCACGCCCCGGCCGTGCTCGACACCTTCACCGGCGCGGAGCAGAGCCTTTCCCAATACCTTGTTGCCGATAGTGCGTGCGACAATGTCAAATATCTGAAGGATGGGGAGCCCCGATCGGGAGAGGGTCTCGAACATCCGGGTGAACCGGGTCATCGCGGTCTTCAGGATCAGCGGTCCGAAGATCGGCAGCTTCAGTGTAATCCCGTCCAGCCAGTATCTCCCCTTCTCGCTGGCGGCGAGCTGTTTGAAACCGATGATTATACCCCCCACCCCGAGGATGACAGCCCACCAGTAGCCTTTGATGAAGTCTGCCAGGGCGATCAGGACTATGGTGGGCAGGGGCAGGTCGAGCCCCACCTGTGCGAATATCTCGGCGAACTTGGGGACCACCAGTGAGACCAGCACGATGAAAGCAACTATCATTCCGACGATGACGATGATCGGGTAGCGGAGCGCGGCCTTGACGCTCCTGCGCACCTCATAGTCCCGCTGCATCACGTCGGTCAGGCGGGTCAACACCTCGTCCAGAACACCGCCGACCTCACCGGCCTTGACCGCATTGACGTATAGATCGCTGAATATCTTCGGGTGCTTGTTAAGCGCGGCTGAGAAGTCCGACCCCCCCGCGATGTCGGTGGCGACCTGAATGAGCACCTCGGCTAAGGCAGGGTTATCGGACTGGCCGGCCAGGGTCTCGAGGCTTCCCAGGATTGGAACGCCGGCCTTGAGCAGCGTGACCAGCTGCTGGGTGAAGTCGATGATGTCGCGCAGACTGACTTTCCGTCGTTTCCCGGCTTTGACGGCAAAAGCCGCGCCAGCCGCCTTTGCCTTGGTCCCACCGCCCTTGACGATCTTTGTCGGAAGCAGGTTCTGACCTTCGAGGATTCGTTCGACAGCGGTGGTATCGGCTGCCTCCAGCACGCCGGCTGTCTCCTGACCCTGTTCGTTAATGGCGACATAGGAGAATGTGGGCATAGGAAATCTCAATTAAGAATTAAAATGTAAAATGTAAAAGTAAGAGAGTCTTAATCAAGTAATGATTTTCCTGTTGTAGTCGGGGCTGTCCCCAAGCCCGACAATCGTGGTTAGGGATAACCACGACTACGATCAGTATTTTGTTAATACTCTCAAAAGTAATATGGTGGTTATTCTAAGAGCGTTGAAAAACTGCCGTCTCCCGCTGGCAGACGCCCCCAGCTTTTCCTGACTTTCGTCAGGACAGGCGCTGGGGCAAGCTCTCGTCTGCCAGGATATCCCGGACATTAAACGGCTGACGAGTGCGTCCGCCTTGCCACAACCCTATTTACGGATAAGCCCTAAGTTCGAGCTCCTTGATTTTTCGATACAGGGTATTACGACTTATCCCGAGCTGTCTGGCGCTGAGGGCGATATTTCCGCTGTTGACCTCCAGGGCGTTCTGAATCGCCTCCCGCTCGATCTCCTTCAGTGAGCGGACCTGACGCCGGCCGTCTTCATCAGCGGCCTGCGGTGCTCGGGCGGTCTGCCGGCTTTGCCTATTCCGCGACTCGATCTGCTGCGGGAAGTCATCCGGCTTCAGCCGGACCCCGTCGGACAGGAGCAGCGCCCGCTCGATGCCGTTCTCGAGCTCCCTTATATTACCGGGCCAGGGGTATGAGTTCAGCAGTTCGAGCGCCTCGGGGGTGATATAGTGCACCTGCCGGTTATTGCGGTGGTCAGCCAGCTTTAAGAAGTGATACGCCAGCAACGTCACATCCTGATCCCGCTCCCGCAGAGAAGGGAGGTGGATCGGGAAGACGTTGATCCGGTAGAGCAGGTCGGCGCGGAAGGTGCCTTCCTCCACCATCTCCTCAAGGTTACGGTTGGTGGCGGTGATCATCCGAACATCGACGTGCATGGTCTTAATCCCCCCAACCCTCTCGAACTCGCCGTGTTCGAGCACCCGCAGGAACTTGGACTGAAGTGCGGGGCTCATCTCACCGATTTCATCCAGGAACAGGGTGCCGTTGTCAGCCAGCTCGAACTTGCCCGGTGTCTGGGATTCTGCACCGGTGAAGGCCCCCTTTTCGTGGCCGAAGAACTGGCTTTCGAGCAACCCTTCCGGCACGGCGGCGCAGTTAACGGTGATGAAGGGTCTCCTGGACCTCTCGCCGGTGCGGTGGATCATACGTGCCACCAGCTCCTTGCCGGTGCCGCTCTCCCCGGTAATCAGAACTGGAACCCGGCTCTCCACCACCCGCATCAGCCGTTCGTGGACACTCTGGATTTCAGGGGTCACGCTGAGTATCTCATCGAACCCGTAGTTCCGCTTCAGGTCGTGTTTTAACCTGTTAATCCGACGATGCCACTCAGCAGCCTGTATATATTCACGGCACCGGTCCATCAGCTCCGCCTCTTCATCCGGGTATATGACCGGTGGGGGATAGCCGAGGCGATATATCTCGTCGGCCTCTCCGCCCATCTTCGGCTGGGCGATGGGGAGGACGGCCAGATCCGGCTGCAGCTTCTTCACCCGTCTGGCCAGTTCGAGGCCGCTGAAGAGGGGGAGCTTGAGCTGCAGCACCATCAGGTCAAACTTGTTCAGCCCCAGCATCTGCAGGGCGGTGTCGGCGGTGGCTGCCCTGTCGATTCTGACCGGATCCCCGAGCTCCCGGGTGAGCTTCCCGGTCAGCTGCGGGCTGGGGTCAATCACCAGCAGGCGGTATGATTTCCGGCGGTCAACCGACGGCCAGCCCTCCTGAGTCTTTCTGGTCACAGCTCCATAGTCTGAATGGCTCGTCGGCCCAGGCGAATCGGTGGCAGAAGCACCAGCAGGTTCAGCCCCGCTACCAGCGCCAGCGCCTGCAGAGCCCGCCCCTGGGGGAATGGACCCCGCCCGGTCAGATATATGAAATACCCCTGCGCCGGCCAGGCGAGGATGGCCACCATCATCCCCACATAGACCAGGCTGATTATCACGGTCAACACGCCGCCCGTGGTCGAGGCGATACGCATCGGACTCTCATCCTTATAATCCGGCAGCAGCGCCCCCATACCGATCGCCAGTCCGGTCAGGGTGGCTCCCATCAGGAAGGTTCCTGCGGTGGTGAGGATCATCATCGCACCCTTGACCTGCAGCACGTGATTGGAGACGAATACGATCACCTCGCACAACCCCATAAAGACGGCAAAGGCCAGAAAGAACTTCTCCCAGAACAACAGGTTCACCGTCACCGGCGACGAGCGCACCACCCAGAAGCCGCGTCCCTCCAGGCTTATCAACGGGAACACGAACCGCACCGACAGCGTGGCCAGGATGAAGCCGGTGAAGGCGAAGTTCAGAAACAGCACCAGTGTTCTCCAGAAGGGGTCGCTGAAGGTGAAGCGGCTCGATATGTAGATGAGGTTCAGCAGATAGACCAGCAGAAAGGCCGCCAGGATAAGGAACTGCGCCCACTGGTTCGGGTTGCGGGTGAACTGCAAAAGGTCTTTGCGCAGCATCGCGTTGAACGGATTGGGCAGCAGTCCCCGTGTGAAGCGGGCCGCCGAGCCCTGCGGCGGGGCCCGGCTTCCATGTCCGGCCAGGTCACCGAAGGCGGTCCAGCTGCGGTAGTAGATCCTGCCCGACAGAAGGACCAGCCACCGAAGCCATACTACTGCCGTGAGGGTTATCAGCCCGGTCAGGAAGGCACTCTTCATGCCTCCTCCGATACTGGTGGCTCGCATGGAACCGACCAGCCAGTGCGGCGGTGTCAGGAGGGCCTGGCTCTGGCGATCCAGACCGGTCAGGTATCGTTCGACAGTGGATATCCGTGCCGTTCCCTCCGCGATTAACCCACGATTGCGCGACACCACCGCCAGGGCGATCACCCCGACAATCACCACCATCACCAGCGCCAGCGCCGCCCTGGATGAGGTGCGCTGCGCAAATATCACCAGTCCCATCAGCGCCAGGATGCCGACCTCGGCGGAGATCATCACCAGCGGCGCCAGTCCGAACAGTATCAGACACGCCACCACCCAGAACGGCAGCCCGAAGACCCAGCCCCAGGCCACCAGTATCGGCACGCCTAACACCGCCAGCGACCAGGTGCTGTAGACCAGGTTGTCGGTGAACCGCTCCAGGAATATCCTGCGGTAGGACACCGGACGGGCGAACATAAACGATATCTCCGGCGAGCGGTAGAGGGTGGCGATGCCGGTGATGAGATTACTGACCACTAACAGGCCGAAGACCGTCACCAGTGTGATGCCGATGACCCTCCAGAGCAGCGGCTCGCCGATTCCTTCCAGATCAAGCAGTTTCAGGAACACCATCCTGAAGAAGAACGTGGCACCGACCGAGAAGGCTATGATGACCAATATAGAGAGCAGCTTACCGACCCGGACGCCCCAGTTGGCGGTCTCAAAAGAGCCCTGGAAGGCCCTGAGCTTCCAGCCGAAGGAGGTGCGGGGGAAGCGTTTCACCCGGACACCTCCTCGGAGGTCAGCGTCAGGAATGCGTCCTCGAGCCGTCGTCCATCCTGACGCACCTCCTCCAGCGTTCCGCAGGCGATCAGCCGACCCTGATGTATGATCCCCACCCGGTCACAGAGCTCCTCGGCATCGGACAGGGTGTGGGTGGAGAGGAAAACCGTCCCCCCTTCGTCACAGAAGTCCTGCAGGATACCCTTTACCAGTCGCACTGCAGCGGGGTCGAGCCCCACCATCGGCTCGTCTATGAGGATGACACGGGAAGGGTGCAGGAATGCCGACGCCATCACCACCCGCTGTCTCATCCCGTGGGAGTATTCGGCCACCCGCTTGTCGATCCAGCTTCCGATGGCCAGCCGCTGCTGCAGCACATCCACGCGCCGGGCTGTATCCCGTCCGTTCATCCGGTAGAGTCCGGCGCAGAAGTGGAGGAATTCCCGTCCGGTCAGCCCCTCGTAGATATACGGGTTGTCCGGAACGTAACCTGCCAGACGCTTGGCTTCAAGCGGGTTGGCCTGGACGTCGTTACCGGCAATAAATACCTGTCCCTCGGTAGGTCTGGTCAGCCCCGCCGCCAGCTTTATCGCGGTAGTCTTGCCCGCACCGTTCGGACCGAGAAAGCCGAAAAGCTCACCGGGTTGGACGTCGAGGGTCAACCGGTCGACCGCCACCAGATTGTGGTAACGCTTGGTCACCGCCTCGAAACGGAGCACCGGATGAGATGGTGAAGTGTTAATGATTCCGGACGTCACGGGGAAGATGGCGTTGATTCTTCACTGCTGATCAGACGGGTTCGTCATATTAGGTTCATAGTTAATATAATTATGTAAAGATAATACCATCAAATAGTAAAGTCAATCTATAAATATGTTCAATTTGATTACATTCAACCCGTCACTGTTACACCTTGAGACGATTTTAGTGGTTTATAACTCTGATTAGAAGTTTTTCATATTCAGTAAGGTAGTCGCAGTAAGGTGGTCGGGCTTGAGACAAGCCCGACTACAATTTTTCAACAAACTGTTATCTAACTATCTTACGA
>MWJR01000031.1 GCA_002127415.1 Calditrichaeota bacterium AABM5.125.24 | reverse complement strand
TGCCTGACCAATAGCCTTCAGAGACTCGCTTCCATTCACGTTTTATCCCCAGCCTCGGAAAGCCGAGATTCGCTGAGAGCGCCATTTACTACCCTTTTAATTGATCGTTCTGGGTCTCCGTGTGGCCCGGGCAGCTTGCTGCCCGGGTTTCTATGGAAAGACGTTCCTGCCCGTAGTCGCTGTGGCGGAACAGTTCGATCACCCCAATCGCCAGCTCAGTTCGTCCGAACGGGGGGATGATGTAGGCACCTGAGGCTCGTGGTGCCGAACGCTCCAGCGCCTCGGCAGCTATCTCCACCCCCACCTGCGCCGCCTTATCGCTGTCCTCGATGGAGCTGAGCCGCTCCCGGATACTGGCCGGCACCTGCATACCGGGAACCTCGTTATGGAAGAACTCGGCGTTGCGATAGGACGCCAGCGGCAGTATCCCCACCAGGAAAGGAACGTTCGGCATATTGACCCTATCGAGGAAGCGGAAGAACAGCTCCCCGTCGAAGACCGGCTGGGTCAGCACGTATCTGGCTCCGTTCTCCAGCTTGCGATGCAGACGGTCGATCTCGAGATCGAGGTCAACCGCCCCGGGGTTGGCGCCGCAGCCGAGGTGGAAGGTCGTGCCGCGTGGGATCGGATTGCCGGCCAGGTCCAGACCGTGGTTGAGGTTATCGGCGATGCGCAGCAGCCCTATCGAATCCACGTCGAAAACCGCCGTCGCCATCGGGTAGTCCCCCAATTTCGGCGGGTCACCGGTCACGCACAGGATATTGTCGATATCCAGCGCCTCCGCTCCGAGCAGGTCCGACTGGATGCCGAGGATATTCCGGTCCCGGCAGGTGTAGTGCAGGATGGTATCGACGCCGACCTCACGCCCGATAAGGTGACTGAGTATCATCGCCGACAGGCGGGCTGAGGCGCGCGGTCCGTCGGGGATGTTGATCATATCCACACCATGCGCTTTAAGCTCGCGCACCCGCTCGAGGAGCTTCTTAACCGCCGGGCTGCGCGGCGGGTTGACCTCAACTGAAAACATAAATCGCCTGTCCTCCAGCCCCGCAGCCATCGGGGAGAGCTCACGGTAGGGGCGCTCCTCTACAGCCGGAGCTGGTCTGGCAACCTCCGGTGCCTGCACCGCCACGCTGACACGGGACAACTCTGGCGCCACCGCCCGCAGCGCCGCCTCCATCGCCCGGATATGGGCCGGGGTCGAGCCGCAGCACCCCCCCACGATCTTAACCCCAGCCAGCACCATCCGCCTGGCGTATTCGGCGAAATACTCAGGAGTGGTCTTGCAGAACAGCCGCCCCTCCACCCATTCGAGTTCACCGGCGTTGGGCTGGATCGATACCGGCTTGTCGGTAAGTTCTATGAGGCGTTTGGCCGCTTCGAGCAGCTTGTTCGGGCCTATCGAGCAGTTGATGCCGATGACATCCACCTCCAGCGCGGACAGCTCGGATGCCATCCTCTCGATAGTGGCTCCGTAGGCGGTCTCGTTCCAGTCGGTCAGGGTGAACTGGGCTATCAGCGGCAGGTCGGTCACCTCGCGCACAGCTTCGACCGCCGTCCTTAACTCGGTGGGGTCCACCATGGTCTCGACGATTATCAGGTCACCCCCCCCTTTGATCAGTCCCTGGGCCTGCTCCTTGAATGCCTCGCGAGCCTCGGCTATACTGGTGATGCCGAGCGGCGCCAAACGGCGCGCCAGCGGCCCGATTGAACCGGCCACAAATGCGTCCCTCCCCGACCGCTCAACTGCACCACGTGCCACCTCCCCACCGAGGCGGTTCAGTTCAACCACCCGCTCAATCAGACCGTGAGGAGCCAGCTTATAGCGGTTGGCACCATAGGTATTGGTCTCGATGACCTCGGCCCCGGCGTGCAGGTAATCGGTATGGATCGCCGCAATCAGGTCAGGCTGTGAGGCATTCAACTCGTCGAAACATCGGTTGACATAGACGCCGCGGGCATACAGCTCGGTTCCCATCCCACCATCAACCAGAATGGGAGGCCCTGAGAGCCGAGCACGAAAATCCATCCCGCGGTTTGTCCTCTGTTCAGCCATTCGTAACGCCGGATTTAACGGACAGATTGACGATGAATAATAAACGATGAATGATGAATAATGAATGATGTCAAGTAATTTTCGACAATCACCACTGTAGTCGGGCTTGTCTCAAGCCCGATCCGCCGAGTGTTAAATAACCCGGCAGCAACCAGCTATGAAAACTAAGTGCCGTCAGGCGTCCCGCCTGACGGCACTCTTTAATGCATTAAGCCAAAAGCCTACAACATAAAACTAAAACATCTTATGGAGTGAGGCCCGATGCCCGAAGCCAGAGACCAAATGCTTACTTCACCAGCGCCACTTTTCTGACGGTGGATTTCGACCCGGCCTCCAGCTTCAGCAGGTAGACCCCGGCCGGGAGCGCATCGCCTCTGAGGAGCACAATGTGCCGTCCGGATGTCCGCCAACCCTCCGAAAGCGTGACCATCCGTCGGCCGGAAAGATCGTAGAGTGCCAGCGAGGTTTCGCCAGCCGTCTCCAGACCGAAGGCGACCCGGGTTTCATTGTTGAAGGGATTTGGATAGGGCTCCGCCAGACCGAACGAGACCGGCTGTCCAGTCCCGGGCTCCTCCACCCCCAACGCCCCGCTGCCGAACAGGACTATCAGAGGCGGCTCCTCGTCGTTGGATTCAATGATCAGGTTGGCATCGTGGAGTCCCACGTCGTGAGGGGCGTAGATGATGTCGAAAGTGACCGCCTGCCCGGCGTGGATGGTGGTCTGACCGGGCCAATCAACAAAGAAAGCCTCGTGATCGACCCGAACGTCATCGATGGTTACCCCCTCCAGGCCGACTGCATAGAGGCTGAGGCTGCGGGTGTCGCTCGCACCTACAAAGACCTCACCGAAGTCAACCTGCGACCGTGAACCGGTCAGGTCGGGAGCCACATCTGAACCCGGCATCACCAGGGCGTGCATCAGGAAGTCGCCGCCATCGAAAGATGTGGCGTTCTCTCCGTCGAAGGTGAAGTGATGGCCCTCGGTGCAGCGCTGCTGGTTGAAGATAATCTGAGGCCGATGGTCCTCCTGCTGCTGTTCCACCCAGACCCAGAAATCGCCCTCCAGCCCGCGAAGCGCTTCCTGGTCATAAAGCGGCACGCTCATATGGTTCGGCAGACAGGAGTCGCTCGGAACATCGACCTCCATGCTCAGCAACTCCTCCCCGGGAGTCTGCTCGTCTTCTCCAGCGCCGAAGATATGGAGGGTGAAGGTGGCGGTCTCCTCCTGCCCACCGTTGAAGCGGAAGTGAGTCATCGCTAAAGAATACACTTCCAGATCTCCATCCCCTGGCGAGAAGCGGGTCATCGGGCCGCTGCCGGGCTCGAAGTTGTAGGTGTTGCTGTAGGCGCGATTATCGTAGCCGAGCTCGAACAGCCCCTCCGGCCAGACGCGAACGTCATAGACAAAGGCGGTGTCGTTGCCGTCGTAATCGTCACCGTCGAGTGTGGTGCGGGCCCAGACCGTGAATATGCCGGGGTCCTCAGGCGTCCAACCGGGATCATCACCGCCAAGATCAGTCAACTGTAACATGACCGACTCACCGGAGGCCAGATCGGGGCGGTCGAGGATTGGAGAAGAACCCCTGATATCACCGCTTATCCATCCCCACCAGCCGAAGATGTTGTTATGATCCTCTATGCCGTAGTTGTGCATATCAACTGTCAGACCTTCAAGCCTGAAATCGACAGTCGCAGGATATGGGACATAAAGGTTCTCCATTCCCAGGTCGTTCTGAAGTCGATTGTCACCCATAACCTCGATATCATCCAGGAACAAGCCATTTCCGTTGCCGTCGTCGTGATCGACATCTGAGTAAAACCACCAGCGGAGTTGTATGGTCTCGCCGGCCCACTCGGTCAGATCGAGGTCAACGTTGGCCGTCTCCCCGAACGGAATCCCAGGCACATAGTGCGCCCAGCCGTTCCCGCCCGATTCGGGTCGGGCGTAGTCGTGGCATTGATACTGCCAGGTCTCACCCTCGTCATCTGAGAGATAGATCTGGTAGAAATCATCCAGCTGGTTGTTGCCGTCAGAATCGTAATCGGGCATATCGCACCAGACCCAGAACTGGAACCACAGGTTGAGCCCTTCGGGCAGCTCGATCGGAGGACTGTCGAGGGTGTTAACCGACTGGAACCAGTCGTCATCGTGCCACATCGACCAGTCGCCCGAATGCTGCCTTCCCTCTCCACTGGTGAGCTCCCAGTGGTCGCCGCCGAACCGCTCGTCGAGCCCCGGGATGAGCTCTTCAGGTTCGGGGTCGCCGTCGGCGTTGTTGCGGAGAAACACTCTTTCATCGTCGTCGGCGATGAGGATGTTGTCGATCAGCACCCCGCTCTCCTGCAGGTAGATGTTAAAGGGCGCTGCCACCAGCCGGTCAGTGACCAGGGCGAACCTGATTACAATATCCTCCGCAGCATACTCGGACAGGTCGAAGCTGCACTCAACCCAATCGACATCCGGCCTCTCGGCTCCGTTGGTGTCGGGCCATTCCTCGTTGGACGAGATGAAGACCCAGCCGGGCCATTCGCCAATATCCCAGAATCGATCGGCGGAGGAGAGCAGTTCGGCGGAGTATCCCGGCTCTTCAGGCTCGATGACCTCAAAATCCTCTCCGCCGTTCTCGGAGATCAGCACCAGCCAGCCGTCCCAGCCGTCATAGGGATCCGGCGGCGGTTTGATGCGGGGATCCTCCAGCAGCCACCAGGCGTCGAAGGTCAACGTCAATCCCTCCCCGGCTTCCGACAGGTTGAGCACCGGGGTGTCGAGATATTGCAGCCAGATGTTGTCGTAGCCCACCGGATCGTCCTCATACTGGGTGAAGGTATCGCCGCACCACCAGAGCAGGTCGTCCTCCTCGCGGTCCGGGAAGTCGCTTTTATGCCAGGCGATGACGTTCAGATCCTCGGTGGTCCAGCCCTCGGCCCCCTCCTCGAAGTCCTCGAGGAAGACCACCTCCTGGTCGTTCTCGTCACGGGATTGTGATCCATCCACCCCTTCAAGCCCGACAACGGTCTTTAGAACCTCCGGCTTGACCAGCTCGAAATCGTGGGTCGAACTCTCCTGCCAGACGTTAACAGGGCCGGCGCCTATCACCGCCAGCGCCAGTCCGCCCATTATGAAAAAGCTGATGATACCCTTCATATCCGCTCTCCTTTTCTTGACCCCGATAAACAGTAAACAAGTGGCAATTAACGATGGACTATAAGCAACGGGTGTTATTATTCAGTGCTGATCATTCATCATTAATCGTTCATTGCCAATCGAAATATACCTTTCCGGAATGCTGAAGTCAAGCTTGACCCCTTTCGAGCCTGTCCCCTGCAGGAATACCACCGATAACTTTACCGGATAAGCCCTGTCCCGCTTGACTTACCGAACGTGCGGGGATATATTGGTTTCTCAAGGGCAGCCTACAGGTGCCGGTTGATACCGTGTCATCCAGAAGCTTCGGGATGACAGCAAAAAGAATCCACCCGGTAGGGGCGGCATCCCTGCTCCTGTCCCTGCGAAAGCAGGGATTCGCAGGGACAAGCTTATGACGCCCGTGTCGCGTTCAGACGAACATCTTATGACCCAACCAACCGATAAACTTACCCGGAATCACAGCACACTGTCCTGGACCGTCTTCCCGATGCAGGAGCATCCGGCGAAGGGGGTCCTCTTCTGGGCGGTGGTCATATTTACCGTCTGGGCGGTCTACTGGAACGTGGGCAGTCTGCTGCTGACTGCGGTGGCGGCGGTGCTGTTGCTGGGGTCGCTGACCTCCTTCTATCTGCCGACCCGTTACACCCTGGACCAGAGCGGCGCTCTATCGAAGAGATGGCTTCATCGCCGGCGGATGGGCTGGGAGCGGGTGCGGTCGGTATCCGACGAGAAAGCCGGGCTGTTTCTCTCCCCCTTCCCGGTCAGAACCCGGCTCGAGAACTTCCGCGGGCTCTATCTGCCGTATCGGGGCAACCGTGACGAGGTGCTGAGCTTCGTCTCCAGCTGCGCGCCGGGAGCTGCGGGTCTGCCTTTGGCGGGTGATGTAGAAGGTGAAGCTCGTCCGTCGGCTGAGCCCGAAGCCAGCGAGGCGCAGCATGACCGGTGAGGAGGGCTACACAGGTTTCGAGGCTGAGCTGACCGAGCGGCAGCGGGAGCTGTTACTGATGCTGGCTGACAAGGTGGTCAGGCTGCGGATGACCACCCCGGCAATCCTGTTCCTCGAATCGGTGCGGCCGATGAACTTTGTGGGCAGCCAGGTGATGGTCTTCTTCGCACCGCTGGTGCGGGGCTTCTTCGGACTGCCCGAGTGGGACGAGCTGCGGCTGGTTCTCGAACGCCGCGAATCCATCGGCTACTTCCTCGATCTGATTGAGAGTCGCGAGGGGGACTACCTGACCGAGGAGAAGCGCCGAAAGGCTGAGAGGAAGGCCGAGCGCAAGGCTCGTGGCGGCGGGCAACGGCGGCGATGGTTCTCCAAGCGACCCTTGCCAGACCAGGATAAGTAATGAATCATCAACCACAACAGATACCACACCGCCGGGATCGTGGCTATGAGGCGGATATAGGGTATGTGGCCTGAACAATGACACCACAAATAGAAAAAATATTAGCTGAAATCGTCGAGAAACTGAAGCGCGAATACCAGCCGGAGAAGATTATCCTCTACGGTTCCTACGCCTATGGCACCCCGACCCGGCATAGCGATATTGGCATGAGGAAGCGTATCTCACATTGGAGCCTAGCGCACCGCCACGCATTATGGAGGCACTTTGCGAAAGTCTGTTGATAAGACAAATGCTGTCCTGGAATTCCCCGAGACTCTGGACGAGGTCGCGGGAATGCTGGTCCGAGTCGCCAAAGAATTGGTTCATAGCGCAAAGACCGAGGAAGACCTGCGGATCGGATTTGAGCGTCGCCTAATCCCACTTATAGAGGGAATCGGAGTTCCGATCCATTCTCAATATGAGAAGACGATTTTGAAACAAGGACGTAGTGATGCCGTTCATGGCCAAGTAATCATAGAATATGAACGCCCGGGAGCATTTCATTCTGGAAGATCGGTTGAACACGCTAAGGAGCAGCTCATCAATTATATCACCGGCGAAACGAAGTCTGTAAGTAAAGGATCATTCTTTCTGGAACCACGTATGGTTGGCGTTGGATTTGACGGTAAAATGATCTTCTATGTGCACTATATCGGCGATAAAACCAAACCCAAAACAGAAATATATCCTGAAGAATTCGCCATTTTCGGCCCCTACCCGTTTAATATATCAAATGCAAGAACACTGATTACCTATATCCGTCTTCTGGTCCGTAGGCTGCTTTCACCGGACTCACTGGCGGACGTCTTCGGTCCCAAAGGCAAGGTAGCTCCAATGGTTGTTTCTGCTCTTGTGGATGCACTTGAAAATTGGGACTTGGGAAAGCGGGGGCAGCTCTTCTACAATGAATGGAGGCGGTTGTTCGGTATTGTCTATGGAGAACAATTTCAAAAGACGATTTCTGTGCCTGCATCTACACTGACAAAATGGTACCATATGGTCGGCACAGTTGAATTTCCAAAACTGCTATTTGCTGTGCATACTTATTTTGCACTGCTGATGAAGATCATTGCCGCAGAGTTATTGACAGTTCAAGTGACCTCATATCGTTCTTCCTTATCTAATGATCTTGCCCTGAGCAGTAGTAAAGATTTCTCTGCCATGCTGCTTGAAATTGAGAGTGGTGGCGTATATGCCAAACGAGGAATCACCAACTTTCTCGAAGGTGATTTTTTCAGATGGTATCTCGATACAAGTTCTCCACGTTTAGAGGATGCTATAAGAGAGATGGCTCGCGCCTTTGCGGGTTTCGAGCCAGGCACACCTATAATATATCCTGAACCTGCCCGTGACCTTCTAAAGAGAATCTATCAATTCTTGGTTCCTTCTGAAGTTCGCCATTCGCTCGGTGAGTATTACACTCCCGATTGGCTTGCAGAATTGATTCTTGATGAGGTTGGTTATGACGGCAATACACTGCATAGAATTCTTGATCCAGCCTGTGGCTCAGGGACGTTTCTTGTCTTTTCTATTCAAAGAGCCATTCAGTATGGTCATAAACACAATGAACAGGCATTGGAAACAGCCAAACGTGTCATCTCGCATATCTGGGGATTTGACCTGAATCCACTTGCCGTTATCGCCGCACGAACCAACTATATTTTTGCTTTGGGTGATCTTGTCAGTGAGCTGAAGGAATTTGAGATTCCGGTTTACCTGGCCGATTCGGTTCTTTGGCCCGAAAGGAAAGGTCAGGGTGAAACGGACTCCACCGATAAAAAGGTCATAGTTGTTCAAACTTCATTGGAAAAGCCGTTTCATGTTCCTGCAATATGGGTAGAAGACAACGGATTCCTTATGAAAATCGCTGCACCAATCATTGAACGGGACGTCAAAAAAGGCTTCGGCGCTGATATTGGCGTTGAGCATCTACGACAAGCAGGTTGTGTATTCCCACCACATGAAGATGTGATCACCCAGTTTTATAAGGAGGTTGAGGACCTCGAGGATCAACACAAGAACGGTATTTGGGCGAGGTTTATTAAGAACCTCTTCGCTCCGGTTACCGCTGAGCCATTTGATTTTGTGATTGGCAACCCACCGTGGATCCGCTGGGGATACCTGGCAGACAGTTATCGAGAAGCAACCTTGCCGATGTGGAAGAACTACGGTCTTTTTTCTTTGCGAGGGCATGAAGCCCGCTTGGGCGGAGGCGAAAAGGACTTCTCAATGCTCTTCACGTATGTCGCCGCCGATTATTATCTGAAGAAAGGTGGGAAACTTGGATTTCTGATAACGCAGGAAGTGTTTAAAGCAAAGGGAGCTGGTGAAGGATTCAGAAGATTTCAACTCGGTGAGAGTGAACATCTGAAGGTAATTGCCGCTCATGATTTGACAACGGTTCAGCCATTTGAAGGGGCGGCAAACAAGACCTCGGCGATTATCCTCAAGAAAGGACAGAAAACGAAATATCCGGTTCCTTACACTGTGTGGGAGAGGAAAAGAAAGGTCGGGAAAATCCCAACATCTTACAAGTTGGAGCAGGCAAAACCTCTGTTGAACAAGCGCAAGTTGAATGCTAAACCGATTGACGACGAGACTGGCTCCTGGTTGACTATATCGCAGGAAAACAGTCAATATTTGGTGGTCAAAGGGAAAAATTACTATTTGGCACGCCGTGGAGCAAGTACCGAGCCTTATGGTGTCTTCTGGCTGGAGATAGTCCAAGTATTTGATGATGAGCTTTTAGTCCGGAATCTGCCTGAGCGTGGCAAACGTGATATACCCAAGGTATCTGAGCGCATCGAATCACACCTTGTTTTCCCGGCTGTGAGAGGAGCGGATATCGAGAGATGGCGGGCAGAGCCCGGTGTTTATGTATTAATTACACAGGATATTGAGAAACGATATGGAATCAGCGAAGAAGAAATGATGTTAAGATCCCCCAGAACCTTCTCCTATCTTGTTAATTTCAAAGAAATCCTTTTGTCGCGAGCTGCATACAAGAAGTACCATAAAGAAGAAGGTCATCCTTTCTACAGTCAATACAATATTGCAAACTACACATTTGCCAATTATAAAGTAGTATGGAAACGAATGGCATCCAAGTTGGTCGCTGCGGTTATCACCCAATACAAGACATCATTTGGTCATAAGTCTATTATTCCAACCGATACCACCTCCCTTTTTGCTTGTGATGCCAAGGAGGAGGCTCATTATCTTTGCGCGCTCCTCAATTCCAATCCGATTGGGAAATTCATTAAGGCTTATTCATCAGCCGGGAGAGGTTTTGGTGCACCTTCGGTTATGCAGCATATCGGCATCCCACGTTTCAATGCTAAAAATCATATTCATGCTGAATTATCCAAATGTTCCATTGAGTTACACGATTTGAAGGCGCTCAATTCAGAAGAGGGAATAGAT
>MWJR01000223.1 GCA_002127415.1 Calditrichaeota bacterium AABM5.125.24 | reverse complement strand
ACCCTCAGCATAGTAGCGGAGGGGTGGCTGACCTCAAGCTCTACCTCCGGGAGCGTGGGTGGATATGATGCCGGCAGGGCCGCAAAGACCAGGGCCGGCACCAGCAGCGCCATAAGAAGGATCACCAGAATCTGTTTCATCATCAGCCGACTCCTGGTGGGCTGTTGAGTTTCGACAAAAGCCGGGGCGTAGTTGCCTGCACCGTGAATGTATCCCGAACTAATCATAATCTTTCATTATAGTAAAAATTTTTCAATAATGCCAACTCTATGACCTATCTCATAATATTATCCTATTCAGCAGTTCCACGCCTCTTTTGAGCTCCTCAGGCGGCACTACGGTGAAACAGAGCCTCGCCCAGTCCCTGTAATCATCTCCGAAGTATTCTCCGGGGGCCAGGACCACTCCGAGGTCGAGCATCTTATCAACCTTCTCCTCCGGTGGTATCCCTGACCAGGTCGGACCGAGCCTGAGGAAGAAATAGAACCCGCCCACCGACGGAAGCGCGTCGGCTTTCAGGTGGGTTCTGGTCCAGCGCCAGGTTGATTCGTAGTCATCCCGCAGCGGTTGCAGGACCTCGTCAAAGCGCAGCATACCCCGCCAGGCCAGGAGTTGGTCAAGGCGTCCGGCGTGGTAGTAGCTGCCCACCACCCCACGGTTAAGCTCGGCAACTACAGGCGCATTCGCCGTTACATAGCCGACCCTCACCCCCGAAATCCCGAAACACTTGGAGAGGGTATGGATCGAAACCGTCCGCTCAAACATCCCTGGCAGCGAGCCGATGGAGACCTGTTCTGACCCCTCCCAGATGAAGTCCTCGTAGGCCTCATCCGAGAACACCCACAGGTCGTGCTTCCTGGCGAAGGCGGCCATCCCTTCAAGCTGCTCTCCGTCCAGCAGCATTCCCGTGGGGTTGGAAGGGGTGTTGACGTAGAGCCCGGCGGTTCGATCGGTCACATACTGCTCCAGGGTTTCCGCAACTCCGAAATCCCCTTCCGAGGCCATCCGGTCGAAGAACGGGACCTCGACGATCCTGACCCTGGCCTGCTCGGCGACCACTCTCAGGAGAGACCAGTATGGTGAGGGCACCAGCAGCTCCGCTCCCGGTTCGAGGAGCCTCGAGAAGCCGGCATGGAGCCCCCCGCCGGCTCCGCCGGTTATCTGGATGCAGTCGATACCTGTCGCGGGCAGCCGGTTGCGGGTGCGGACCTTGTCCAGCAGCAACTCCCGGAGGGGCGGCTCGCCGAAGGTGTCGCCATATCGGTTCAGGCGGGTGCCGAAGACGTGCTCCTCATCCGGAGCCGGCTCGGCCAGCGGGGCTTGTAGCGGTAGATGGGTATCGCCCACGTGCAGAGCGACGACATCCTGACCGAGCCCTGCCCGCCGGACGACCTCAGCGCCGATCAGGTCCCAGATGGTGGGGGGAACCTTGGTTTTCGGGAATGTAGATGGTCTATTCATAAAGATAGTCGATTGTCGATTTTAATTGTCAGTAGGGCGGGACTCCGTCCCCGCCGTTCCGGCCGGGTTGAGAACCCGGCTCGGCAAAGATCAGGGACTCCGTGCCCAACATCTTATTCTTTATACAACGGTCTCAGGCAAACCACGGGTTCCTGCGCCAGCAGCATACGTATTCCCGACAGGTCTGGCAGTCCCAGAGCCTTCGACACCGCCGCGTCGATCTTTGCCCGCACGGGGTCTTCCGACATTTCAGGGAACGGCCGCAGAGGTTCGTTGGCAACTTCGTCGAAGGCGTCGGACAAGATTTTTAACTGATCATCGGTTAAGGCGCGCATGTCGAGAACGGGCATTGAATAAAGGTTTGGCTTTTTGAACTTGATCCAAGCACCACGAGTTTCACAGCGATTTGCGAGTAAAGTAATAATTCCTATAGTGCAATTTAGCCATAGAACAAGAGATTTTTCAAATAGTTCATTTTCTCCTTCAATAGATAAAGGCCACCATACATTTGATAAAACATTTTCATTTATCTTTAATGCCATTAGTTTTTGTGTATGGAGCCAAATTCTCTCAGAAATTAACACTCTACCAGACTTTGGCCAAAGGTCAGTTGCTGAACGCAAAGGTCGACCTTTCTTCGCTTTTGGTAATGGAGCAAGATATTTATTCTCAGTCTGAGATATGCTAACACATTGTTCAGCGTTATGATCCCAATATGCAGGATATAATGTTTTTCGAGGTGCAATTCTGAATCCATCATGAATGTCTCTTGCGTCTGGACCAATGTTACCTAAACAAGACAGTGAGATTACTGGAAAACTTCCTGTCAACCCATATCCAGGTTGAAAACATTTGCCGTTTGACGAATGATATGCAACTCTTACAAGTTCGTTTTGAGCAAAAGCGAATGGTAACATCCATAATTCATTCCGAATCTCGTTCCAAGCAATGGAAACAACTTCTCCAAATGCTTTTTCTCCTATTTCCAGATCCAATGCTCCCTGTCCAGATGCTATGTCCGGTGCAGATTCCTCACTAATTTTCCTTGCGCAAGTAAGTGTTGAGAAAACCGTTTCGGGATTTTTCCACAGATTTACACAGGTCACCCGTTCGTTGTTGGTATTTGGATTGTTTGAGCCGACCTTGCGGGCTACCAACAGAACTTCGCTCAGGTTGGTGTTTTCGGAGAAGTTCCACTTCAGCGGATCGTGGCTGACAATGATAGTCTCAACGACGTATTTTTTCGCCAGCAGGTCGCGGGTCTTCCGCCAGGCGACGCCGGAGAGCAGGGTCTTTGGCAGCACGAGAGCCAGTCTGCCGCCGACCTTCAGCGCCCGGTCGGAGACCGCTACAAACACCGAACCAAGCCCCGCTGTGCTGCTGGCGGAGACCTTCTTTTCCCTCAGAAGTTTAGCCAGCCGGGCCTGCATTTTACGCCGCTCCAGTTCCGGTGAAGACCCGAATAGCAGATTGCCGCCGACGCTGCGGGTAAAAGGGGGATTGATTACACAAAGATCGAGCTCTCGCAAGGGGGCAACGGGGTGTGAAGTATCAACTTTTTCATCACCAGTTCCCGTCACTTGACGGCTCCCGGAATGAAACATATCCGCAGAGATTGAGATCTGATCCCCTTGAAGAAAATCAATGCTTCCCAATCTTAGTTCGTGTTCGCGTTCCCCCAAAGGCAGGCTGTAAAGATGCATCCTTCTGAACAATACTTTAGACCACCTCAGCGCCAGGGTGGACGCGGTCAGATGCAATGCTGAAGGCAAAACGTCATATCCATAAACAATCTCCTCCATAATTGCACGGTGGGACTTTTCCAGATCAGGTTCAATTTTATCTTTGAAACATTTGTGGATATAATTATCAGTCAACGCCTCATAGGCAGCCATAAGCAGCGTCCCCGTTCCGCAAGCCAGGTCTGCAACGCGGAATGAACCGAATTCTTCCAGATTCGACCAATTTATGTTCCATAGTTTCGGTGCAAGTGCTACTTTAAGAAGTAATGTAGCCGCCGGGACCGAAGTATAATATGTAGCGAGGTATTTCTTATCCGCCAACAGAGTATGATAAACCCGTCCCATTAAATCATGACGTAATGCGGTTCGGCTGGCAAGAACGGCGACCGCCTTTTCTCCAAGAGAGAGGACGGCTTTCAGCGTCTCAGGTGATGATGGCAAGGTATTGAGCAATTCACCTGATATTCCGAAGATGGGCTGATAATTGATCTCTCGAAAAATATAAAACCAGAGATTTACGAAACTGGCGATAGGGTCTTCAGCGCTCAACGTCTTTCGCAAAGGTTCAATCCGCGTATCCGCATTATATAATATGTCCTGGAATATCATTGCGTTAAGAATGGTCAATCCCGCTATTTTAGAAATACCCTCTCTGCGTATCAGCTCTAATTTCTTGCCTGCTTTTCCATTCTTATCAGGCAATTCACCAATGCCAAGAATTTCAGCGCACCGTTCAATTACTGCTGACTTGCCAACGGTGACATTGGCAAATTCGGTAACACCTGCTTCCAATAGCGATGCCGTCTTGTAAACTACATCCTGCTTCACCAATTGCTCGAATGTCCGGCGGAGCAGGTCGCCAATTTCAGCAACATGACATTTTATCCAGCCATCAGTTCCGAACTCGCTAATAACCTCAACCTGAAGTGTCTTGGTGGAAATCATATCCCTGAGATATGCTGTTGACGGACCACTTCTGACATCTGCGGGATATAGAACTGCGATGCTAATATGTGATAGGCCTTCCCCTACCCTTCGATAGGCGTCACGATGGACGTTGTCCCTGGCGTTGGGTTGGTCATCAACCTTGCCCTCTATTATTGTTCGCAGACCTTGATATTCGACCAGCACATCCGGCATACGCCGTTCACCATCTATTTGGCGAGTTATAGTTTCTGGATATGTGATTACGCCTTGAGCCGCGAGAAGTCTGGCCAAGATCTGGTTATGAACCTCTTCCCGGAAAACTTTATCGGGCATTGAATTCTCCACTTCGATTAGCGATGATTGGGCTTGATATGCACGTCCCTGCGAAAGCATGGGACACCCGCCCCACCTGCAACCCCCCCTTTTATCCCCCCCTGCAATAGCAGGGGGGGTATTTTAGAACCTCTCCGCTACACTCTTCGCCTGGGTGAACAGCAGCAGGTAATCCCTCCCGCCGGCCTTGGAGTCGGTGCCGGACATATTGAACCCGCCGAAGGGCTGCGCCCCCACCAGCGCACCGGTGCACTTGCGGTTCAGGTAGAGGTTGCCGACGTGGAGTTCGCGGCGGCCGCGTTCGAGGTGGTGACGGTTGTGGCTGTAGAGCGAGCCGGTCAGGCCGTATTCGGTAGAATTGACGATCCGAACCCCCTCGTCGAAGTCGCTGCAGCGAACCAACGCCAACACCGGCCCGAATATCTCCTCCTGAGCGATGCGGGCGTCACCAGCTACGTCGAAGAAGATGGTCGGCTCGACGAACCAGCCGCCCTCCTGACCACGCTGGCCACCCAGCATCAGCCGCCCTTCACCCCGCCCGATCTCAATATATTCCATAATCTTGTCGAAGGCGGACTGATCGACGACCGCACCCATATAGTTCCCCTGGTCTTCGGGGGGGCCGACCTTTATCCTGCGCGCCCGATCAACGACCTTATCAAGCAGGCTGTCATAGACCTTTTCGTGGGCGATGACCCGGCTGCAGGCCGAGCACTTCTGACCCTGGAAGCCGTAGGCAGATGTAACAATACCGTCGGCTGCGTCGTCGAGGTCGGCTGAGTCGTCAACCAGGATGAAGTCCTTGCCTCCCATCTCGAGGATGGTTCGTTTGATCCAGATCTGACCGGGGTTGAGCTTTGCAGCACGTTCGCTGATACGCAACCCGACCTCCTTGGAACCGGTGAAGGCAATCAGGCGGGTCCGGGGGTGGTCAACGATGGTGTCGCCGATTGCGCCGCCGGGACCGGGCAGGAAGTTCAGCACCCCGGCGGGCAGTCCCGCCTCTTCCATTATCTCAAAGAACTTATAGCCGATGGTCGGCGCGGTTGATGCCGGCTTCAGAACCACCGTGTTGCCAGCCACAAGCGCCGCCGAGGTCATGCCGACCAGTATGGCGCAGGGGAAGTTCCACGGGGGAATCACTGCTGCGACACCCAGCGGGATATAGTAGAGCTCGTTCTCCTCATCCGTGTATGGCGTCACCGGCTGGGGCAGCGCCAGCCGCATCATCTCGCGGGCGTAGAACTCGAGGAAGTCGATGGCTTCCGCCACACCCGCATCGGCCTCCACCCAGTTCTTGGAAACCTCCATCACCATCCAGGCGGCCAGCTCGAACTTACGCCGCCGCATAATGGCTGCAGCCTTCAGCAGATACCGGGCCCGCTCGCAGGGATCGACCCACTTCCACTCTTCGAACTTCCCGGCAGCGGTCTCAACGGCTCTGACAGCCATCTCCTTGGTTCCCTTGGTGAACTCACCGACAAGTTCGTTGGTGTGGGCCGGGTTGACCGACCTGAATGTATCCCCGGTTCCGATGCGCTCCCCCCCGATGACGACTGGATACCTCCTGCCGAGCTCGGATTTCACCTTCTTGAGGGCGGCCTCCATAGCCGCCTTGTTCTCAGGGCGGCTGAAATCGGTCAGGGGTTCGTTCCTGAATTCAGGCAGCATTTTCTCCTCTTTTTGCATCCCGGTTTCATCGAAATCGGGAACGATGTATTCGGATAAACTCAGCAATGCAGTCGGGCTTGTCACAAACCCGACCCGGCAGCTGCCGGACGGTTGGGACAACCGCGACTACCAGCACGGCGTTGTTTGTGGATTCTCTTCCACATCAAAAAAGAGCCGGGCCGCCATCCCGAAGCTTCGGGATGACGACCCGGCTCCAGCACTCGGATTATTTGACCAGATGGATCGGACGCTCCAGTCGCACCTCGCCGCTTTCGAGCCTCACGAAGTAGGTTCCCGCAGCCAGTTCGTCGCCTCTGATTACCACCTGATGCCTGCCGGGTGAGAATGACCCTTGGGCCAGCGTGGTCACCAGACGACCTGAAATATCATAGACGCTCAATCGGATTACGGATTGCGGATTGCGGATTGCGGATTTGGGTATAGTGAAGCCGATGATGGTTTGAGGATTGAAGGGATTAGGGAAGGCCTCCTCAAGCTCGAAACCTGCGGGGGTATGCCGTGCGCCCCTACCGACGAATACCATATCGTCGTCGATCCGCTGGGTATAGACGTTGAAGAGTTCGTCCTTGCCGGTGGCGCGCTTGTCCTCCCATACGGCCACTATCCCGGTTTCGCCGCACATACGCAGCCTGGCTATCTGGGGCAGCTCCTGCTTGTGGTAGGCACCGCATATAATGTTCCCCAGGGGATCCCACGGTGCATAAGGCCACCCGTCCGGTTGGAGGTGAGTGCCCCAGATATCTGACCAGACCCCGGGACGGCGGTCCTTCCAGACGACCCATACCCCGTTCCGACCATCATGGACGATCTGGGGGGTCTCCTGCCCCTCCTCGGCGGCGCAGATCACCCGCCCCTCCAACTCAGGAAATAATCTCCACACCCGGCTGCCCTGCCCTGGTGCAGGATTTATCTTCTGAATGAAGATGTCGCGCTTCCTGGTGACAGTATAGCGATTGTCCTCCCAGACGACCCAGATGTAGGTGTCATTATCGACGGTGACGTCCGGAAAATCCTGATTCCGCTCATCAGCGCAGATTATGGAGCCGTTTTCCCGCCAGCGGATATTGCCGTCCATACCGATGAACTGACCGAAGATGTCGTTTTGAACCTGTCCCAGCTCATCGTCGCGCTCGTCAACCCAGACCACCACGAACCCGTTCTGGTGCCTAACCATCCGGGCATCGCGCTGGATGCGATATGCGTCGCAGACCACGATCCCCTCACCATCACCCCATACTTGGGTGCCGTCATTATCTACGCGCGTCGCCCACAGATCCTGAGCGCTTGGGGGGTTTAGGGAACTGTTGACCTCCCAGAGAAGAACCGCACCGCCCTCATTGTCTGGAACAAGCTCCGCCATATTATCGTTCAACTCACGGTCAGTGATCCGTATCCCTTCATCCCCCCAGAGTCGATTTCCGTTATGGTCGAGGCGCTGCATAAAGATATTACTGTAAAGCGCCGGGGTTTCGGCCTTCCAGGCCACGAAGATGTTCCCTTCACCGTCGATACAGATGCGAGGATTCTTCTGCTCACCGTCCCATTCAGCCACCTTGCGTCCGGTCTGGCCCCAGTGACGCACACCGTCCGGGGTTATCAACTGAGCATAGATAGAATACCAGTCGTGACTGCGGTGGTCCTCCCAGACGATGATGGTTCCACCCTGGCCGTCAGGAACCGCATCGGGCAGGATGCCGCCGCCGACCGTGCCGGTGATGACGGGGATGCCGTTGGTGTCGAGCATCGTTTCAACGCTACCGCCAAGGTCGCGCATATACTGGATGAACGGGTCTCCGATCTGTGCGAAACGCCCGTCCGTCCAGTAAACGGTGTAGGTGTTGTTATCGTGGCTGATCACCTTCGGGACCCTGGCATTGCTCCCAATACCTTCAACTACCGGGCGACCGTTCTCCTGCCATACCGCCTGACCATCCTGGGGACGAAGACGCTGTGCATATATCTCCTTGGCACCGGAGCGCTGATCCTCCCAGACGATTACACAGCCGCCGTCGGCGATGCGGCGCGCTACAGGCGACTGCTGGGTGCTCCGCGTCGTGCAGACCGGAACGCCATTCTCCTGCCACACCGGCTGCCCCTGACGATCCATCCGTTGAGCCCAGATATCGACCTCCGGAAAGGCGGCATTGCGCGCATCATACCACACATAGTAGGCCCCCCCCTGTCCGTCGGGATAGAGTCGCACCTCCTTCTGCTGATCATCGGCTATCACCACCGGCACCCCCTGCTCCTGATTCCACAGCTTGAGCAGATGGTCATCGCCGCTTATCCGCATCGAATAGATGTCGTAGGTGAGGCTGTCGGCGCGCTCGTCCTCCCATACCACGATAGCCTCACCGGGCCAGGAGGCGACGATACGCTGGTCGAGCTGTTCAAGCCGATTGGTGCAGATGGGCTCGCCATCTCCATCCCACATCAGATTGCCGTTTTCATCCACCCTCTGCGCATAGATGTCCTTATTGGACTCAGGAGGGTTCCGGCCGTCCACCCAGGTGAAGAATGCACCACCCGATCCGTCGGGGCAAAGCTTGGGCGTCACCTGATTCGCCTCATGCCCACAGACCTGGATCCCCTCCCCCCAGAGCAGCTCGCCGTTCGGTGTGATTCGCTGTGCCCAGATATCGGTATTCTGCAGTTCCCGCTCATCCTGCCAGCCGATGATCATCCCTCCGGCGCCGTCGGTATCGGCGGTGTGAAATATCTGCGCGCTGGGCGCAACTACCACCGCCATACCGTTCTTCGGCCAGCGCGGGTCAGGCAGCCCGTCGCTCAGGATGTGCATGGCATATAGGTCGCCTATATCCCCGCTGCGACAGTCCAGCCAAGCGATGATGCAGCCACCATCGCCGTCCTCCACAATCCGCGTCTCACCCTGAGTTTTATTCGTATCGACGCAGACCGGAATTCCACGTTCATCATTCGTCCAGAGCCGGATCCCGTTCTCGTCAATCTTATTGCAATATATATTGCCAAACGAGTCGGCGTCGAAATCTTCCCAGGCGATGAACCAGCCGCCATCGCTGGCCGGCCATACCGATGGGTCCTCCTGCCGGTTATTTGCGTCGGAGATCCTCAACCCGTTAGCCGGAAATTTGAATTCACCGTTGGTGCCGATCGCCTGGAGGTATATGGCTCGATCGCCGAGCTGAGTCTCCTCCGACCAGCGTGTGTCCGACCAGACAAAGGCCGCCTCACCGGCCAACCGTCCCTCATCGCGGGTTTCACCGCCACGGAACCACTCGATGTGAGCCCCCATACGCACGGGCCGACCATCAGGCGGGGACCACTTCACCCAACCCCTCTGGGCTAATGCGGACCCGGCTACAGCGGTTGACAACAACAGCGCGATCAGAACGTTTAGTCGCTTGCAGTTCATCGGTTCTTTCTCCTTTATACGCCGGGCGTTCCCCGGACAGGTGCAGACAGGCTCCTGAAACGCCATGCCGACAGGTTGCCCCGGTTGACTTCTGGGCTTCGTCATCATCACGCCACCCGGCGAATCTGATGAACAGCCCGATCTCCTTCAGTAATCACTTACGGATATATCCGTAAATAAAACAACGGGCAGGGCGGACGCCCTCGTCCGCCAGGCAAGTGGTTGTTTGGACAGGCGCGCGAGAGCCTGCCCCAGCGCCTGTCCTGACGAAAGTCAGGAAGAGCCGGGGGCGTGCGCCTTGCCACAACCCTATTTACGGATAAGCCCATATATTGCGAGTAATAGACACATTATTAAGACAGCAGCGCCGGGGCAGCTTCAGCAGCAGGGAAAGGCAACTTAATCGGCAGGTTCCTGTTCTCTGTCGCCCTGTTCAGCAGGGCCCTTATCACCCTCTTCATCCGCC
>MWJR01000171.1 GCA_002127415.1 Calditrichaeota bacterium AABM5.125.24 | reverse complement strand
CCACGCGCCCGGAGACGCCGGTGTCAATCTCGTCGAAGAAGACCGTAACCTCGTTATCAGTAACCGGCAGCGCCTCCTTCAACGCCAGCAGCAGCCTGGAAAGCTCACCGCCGGAAGCCACCTGAGCCAGTGGCCTCGGCTCAATGCCCGGATTGGTGGAAAGAAAGAACTCGACCGCCTCCGCTCCGCGTCCGTCCAGCCTCCAGCGCTGACCCTCCGCCTCAAAGAGCCCCTCCGGGTCTGGCGTCCTGCTGAACCGGACCTCGAACCGACCGTCCTTGACCCCGAGCTTTGTCAGCGAGTTGACCACCCCGGCCTCGAGCCTGGAGGCAGACCTTCGACGCAGTTTGCCCACTCGAAGAGCGAGCTTGCACCACCGTGAAACCAGGCCCTGTCTATCCGACCTGAGCTTTGACAGCCCCCCTTTAGTCCTATCTCCAGCGGTCATCTCCCGCTGCATCTCCCGGCGGCGTTCGAGCAGGGCTGTCAGGCTGCCCCCGAACTTCCGCGCCAGGCCGGCCAAACGGTGCTGGCGCTCCCTGAGCGTCTCGAGCCGGTCGGCCTCGTAGCCGACGCTCCGACACCGTTCGGCAACCCTGCGGGCGATCTCCCTCAGTGCGGTGCGGGCGGTGTCAAGCTCACCTGTGAGGTCGGCCAGCTCCGGATCTATCTTCGCCAGCCACTCCAGCAGCGGCGCCGCCTCGGCTAAGAGCGGCTCCACAGCCGGCTCCCCCTCCACCAGAAGCTCCTCCAGACGGGCGCTGCTCTGATGCAGCTCCTCAAAGTGTTCAAGACGGTGGATCTCAGCCGCCAGCCTGTCATCCTCGCCGGGCTGCGGGTCAACACTGTCGATCTCAGTTAGCTGGAATGCGACCAGCTCACTTCGCTGCCGGAACTCCTCGTGCTGAAGCTCCAGCTTTCGGATGCGGCGCGCCAGAGATGAGTAATCGGTTTCAAACTCGCGCAGCCGAGCCCGATCAACTTCCAGGCCGGTGAAGTGATCGAGGAAGTCGAGGTGGCGCGAGAAGTCAAGCAGATGGCTGAAGGAGCGCTGAGCCGTGATGTCCACCAGGGAGGCGGCTCTTTTAGCGAGCTGTTTCAGGCTGACCGGACTATCCGAGATGAAGGCGCGGGTGCGTCCCTCTGCCGACAGCTCGCGCCTGAGGATCACTATCTCATCCCCTCCGACCGAAAATTCCCCCTCCACCACCGCCCGCTGCGCACCGTCCCTGACCACCCCCATAGTGGTTCTTCCCCCCGCCAGAAATGCCACCGCACCCACCAACAGCGACTTGCCGGCTCCGGTCTCACCGGTAACAGCGGTGAAACCCGGCCTGAGGGTGATCTTCGTATCCCTCAGCAGGGCGAAATCACTCACAGTCAGCTTTACCAGCATAACCTTTCCACCCGGTTCCTGGAATGCCGATTATTCCCAGATGACCGCAACTTTCCCCTGTCCGGCGCGGCAGTCGCTGCTGTTTGTCAGAATGAGATATATCCCGTCGGCGACCCGTCGTGAGTGGTCATCCAATCCGTTCCAGCCGATAGCCGCCTCGTCGTGGCTGAGCCTGCGCACCAGCCTGCCGTCCGGGGTGTAGATGCGGGCTGAAGCGTCGTTGGCCAGAGAGCTGCCGGTGAATATCATCCGTCCATCATTCGGGTTAAAGGGATTTGGCTCCACCGTGACCTCCTCAATAACGGGGCCATAATCACGATAGGGGGTCAGCAGGGCTGCCGTGCCCTCATCGGTGCCGATGTAAGCCCAGCCGGTGCGGGGATCAATCGATATCGACCGGACCACCTGATTGGGCAGCATATCGGGCGGTTCGGTGGTAATTCGACGGATAACTTCATACTGAAACAGGAGTGGTGACCGTATCTCAACCCCGTGATTGGTGCCAAACCACTTATTCCCGGCGGGGTCTATTGCTATGGCATTGACCGGCTCATCACGCAAATCGTAGACTGGTGTAAATCGCTCGCTTTCAGGGTCGCTCACATCGGCGTTCAGATAATAAACCCCATCGATCGACCCCGCCCAGATATATCCGGCCGGATCCCAGACGAGTGAGAGCACCTGCGGTGAACCCATCCCGGCAATCGGCCCCCAGCTCCGATCGTCGTCGGAATCGTCCAGGGTGCCGTTCTCATCGAATGCATAGACCCCCTGCCCCGGACTGGGGGTCGGGTCGGTCGTGGCCAGCCACTTCCGACCTCGGCTGTCAACGACCACGTGTTCGAAGAGCTTGTAATTAAATTCATTAATCCTGGAATGATGGAAGTAATACCACTCCCGGTCCGGTCTGGGGCCCTGGATAAAGTCACGGGGAATGCAAATCAGGATGTTGCCGTCAGCAGCGCTGCGGTTGACAACCCACACGTTGCCGGCTGCGTCTGTCGTCAACCCTGAGGCCAATACGGAATTGAGATGACCTTCATAACCGATCAACCGACTGCCGGTCTCCTCGCTGTAATCGTAGAAGTCCACTGTCCCGTCCGGATTAAAGCGGGCGATGCCTCCACCGAAAGTCCCCACCCACACACCCCCATCGAGGTCAGGGGAAACCGAGCGGGACTGGCATCCATAGAAGCGGCCACTCTGGGCAGGAGCCGTCCAGATCTGCCAGTGCGACCCGTTCCAGCGGCTGAGACCACATTCCCCTCCACCACGACCACCGACCATAAGCAGATCACCCTCCCGGGTAAAATTCATGTCCATAACCAGGTTGGTGGCAGGTCCTTGGGGCAGGTATTCGACCCAACCAGTGTCGCTCGCGAGAGCGATGCCTCCGGCACTCAGACCGTCACGCAACATCCCCGCCCAGACTCGTCCCTGCCCGTCCGCGGTCACAGAGGTGATCCGGTTCCGGGCAGTCCCAAGCCGCGGCCAGGCTGCGCAATCCCAGCTATAAACGCCGTCACCCGCAACAGCTAATACCGTCCCACCCCCCGCCACAAGCCTGGTAATATCCCGGCGGTTACTGACGGTTGACCATCCCGATCCATCCCACAGTGATATTCCGCCGTCAGTCGCCGCAAACACTCCATCTTCCGATACCGCTATGTCGCGAACTCCGTTCCCGGCCAGACCGTCAGTGGTGGTGAAGTTCTCCCAGGTGAGCGGCGCCAGACTGTTCAGATCCCCTCTGGCTATTCCAACGGCTGTTCCCGCCCACAGATAATCGCCCTCCACTGCAACGGCTACCACCTCCTCCTCCAGCGGAAAGTCACCCAGATGAACATAGCGGTCCTGCCAGACCCATATATCATAATCCGTCCTGCATATCCAGGCGATACCTATGTTGTAGGCCACATACACCCCGCGCCGGCCGATGGCGATATTGTTCAGGCGCAGCAGCTTATCATCGTTATGCAGCGCGTCCACACTGTGCGTCACCCCTGTCCCCGGCTGGAACCGCTGCAGATACCGGTTATCGAACATCAGCCAGAGTCCTCCGGCACTTTCGGCAGCCAGCCTCGCCAGTCCGATCCCCCGGAGACCGTCTATGTTGGTGAACGACTCAAAGCGCTTAGGCTCGATGTCGAAACCAGTCAACCCGCCGCTGGTCGCACACCAAAGCCCACCCTCCGAGTAAATTATATCCCGCACGTCGCGCTGGTCGGTCAAGGTGCGCCACTGATCGGCAGACGCAGGCCCCGCCCAGACCAGCAGCCACAACATCACCGCCATAGGAATACTACCGCGACAGCTCAGGGTTCGTAGTTTCACCTCTTTTCCTCATCGCTTCCATCAACCGACGGTTCAATCCGATATAATGTATAATACCACTGCTCGTGCGCCGTGTCAACCAATCCCCCCGGAACAGGTTCGATTGAGATCACCTGGTAGCGGTCATCCGCTCCATCAGCGAGCCGTCCCGGGAGGCGGGACTTGTCAATCAGATAGTCCGGTCGCTTCACCTGAAAATAGCGCTCCGAGGTCACCAGATCGTCCAGAGGCCTGCCGACCCGATACGGGATCATCTGCGGCGTCACCAGCCCCTCCAGATCGACCACGTAGCGCTCAGAGTAGAACCCGATAACCCCGACATCACCCACCGCCACCGCAGCCTCCAGCGGTGATTCCCGGTGCAGCAGCTCGGCCATCCGGGTCAGGGCCTCGATGGTCGGCATAAAGGCCCGGATATGAGGCAGAGTAACGCTGTAGGTCAAGGTCAGTTGCTGAACTATCATCACCGCCGCAATAACGGTCCGCATCCGACCCCACACCCGCGCTCCGCTACCTGAGGCGAACACATCAAGAAGGAAAAAAGCCCCCAACGTCAACGGCGGGATGCCGATCAGCAGGTAGCGGGATGATATGAAGACCCCACGGGAGAGATAGACCAGAGCCGGGAAGATAGCCCAGATAAACAGCAATCCGCCCCTGCGCACCGTCTCCCCTGACAGCACGAATCGCCGCCTGGTGATGAACCCCAGCCCCGCGAGCAGGACCAGAACCTCGATCCCGTTCGAGCCGCCGATAATGAGCGCCGTCCGCTTCAGTCCCAGCAGGAAATCTTCCAGCAACGGCAGGCCCATATCGCTCTTGACCAGCGCCGGATTGGGAACCACCGTTCCGAAGCTCGACTGCGCATACACCAACCAGGGTAACACCACCACCGCGCCAAATCCCGCCATTACCAGAGCCGGACGCCACCCATCAGAGCTCAATCTGTCGAGGAAGAAGATAACACCTAAGACGCCGACCTCGGGCCTGCAGAGAAACACCAACCCCAGCCAGAGCCCCGCTATAGACCGCCTCTGAACCTGAGCGTCGAAAGCCAACAATAGAAGCAGCACCGCCAGGCCCGCCTCCATCCCCGAGGCACCCCACCGCACCAGCCACACGTTCACCGCCCAGACCAGTGTCACGGCATTGGCCGACGGCGCCGAAAGTCCAATACCGCCCGCCAGACGCCGAAATGCGGGGATGGTCAGCAGTCCGAAGATAATCGACAGAGTTTTAGCCGGCAGAGGTCCCGGCGGAAAAACTACCGAGAACAGGGTAAGTATCAGGGTCCACAGGGGTGCGGTGACACCATAGGTCGGTTCGCCGGGATTAAAGGCAAAGCCGGCGCCTCGAGACAGGTTTCGGGCAAAGGTCAGGTGGATGAAGGTGTCATCAACCAGATAATCAGAGAGGGGAACTTGAAGAGCAAGAAAGGCAAGGGCTGCAACCGCAGTCCAGCCGAAGCCGGAAGTTCGCAGGTTTGCAAATTTCCAGGTTGCCAAGTTGGTTTTTCCTTAACTCGTAGACTTTCTAACTTGCTGACTTTAAAGCCTGCAAACCAGCCAACTATATCTGTTTCCAGAGGTTCACCAGTTCGACGGCTGCCAGCGCTGCATCCCAGCCCTTGTTGCCGGACTTGGTCCCAGCCCGCTCAATCGCCTGCTCCACGGTATCTGTGGTCAACACCCCGAAGGTGACCGGAACGGTGCCCTGCATCGCCACCTGAGCCACCCCTTTGGCCACCTCAGCCGCGACATACTCGAAGTGAGGCGTCGCACCCCGGATAACCGCTCCCAGGCAGACCACCGCATCGAACTTCCCGGATGCCGCCACCCGACCCGCTGTGGCCGGTATGTCGAACGAACCCGGCACCTTGATGACGGTATGGCGAACGTCACCATCGCCGTGACGCTCAAGACAGTCGATGGCTCCCTCCAGCAGCCGACGGCTGATGAAGTCGTTGAAACGCGCCACCACCAGGGCGAAACTCAGCCCCCTGGCCGAGAGTTGACCCTCTATCAACCCTCCGGCATTCGACCCCTTCTTTGATTCTACTGGATTTCCCGGCATAATAACCTTCTGAAATTAGTTGAATTACGGTCTTATTGGGTAGTTCCCTTGGATAATTGCGATGGCATAGTTCGTTATTAGATAACAGTTTGTTGAAGAACTGTAGTCGGGGCTGTCTCAGCCCCGACCGTGTCACGGTTGAGGACAACCGCGACTACCCCATCTCAATTATTCCTGGACACTACCTCTTATTGTCGTTCATGCTAAACAGGGCGCACGACAACATTGTCATTGCGAGGCGCGCAGCGCCGAAGCAATCTTTATTATATCGGAATACAGGAGATTGCTCTCCGCCGGTTGCGGTCCAGTGTTTGAGGGATCGTCTGCCAGTCCTCAAACAAAATAATTTGTAACATCCATCACCCGTCTTTCATCATTCATCATCCATCTTCCATCGTTCATCATCCATCTTCCATCGTTCATCATCCAACCTCACCAGTTCAAATTCCTGAACGGGGGGATATTTCCGGTCCATATCCTCCGGCTTGACATCCTGTATCCACACACGACCGTCATTCTCAAGCTGCCAGTCCCGCAGCCACTCATCCGAAGGTCTGGGGGCGTGCATCGTATTGATGGCCCAAGCACCGGTCATATATCGCAACCCCGCTGCGTCCTGTTCGGTCAGATGAACCACCAGCAGGTCCTGCGGCTCCACCACCTCAACCCACCGGGCGAAGTTGACCGCCTTGAGGTCGTTGGCCGGGTTCATCATCAGCCTGATACTTCCCAGACCGTTGACAGCCGCCAGCAGAAATAGGGTCACAGCGACAATTACCAGATAACCGGTGGGGCGGACATTCCTGTCCGCCTTATTGATAGATTCCTTCCTATCAAGTGTAAACGCCATAGCGATAAAGAGCAGCGCCCAGAACGACGGAAAATGCTCGTTGTTGGCCATCGCTGCCAGCATAATGGGCCCCGCCACCATGTTCGGCAGTATAACCGCAGCCAGACCTACAGCAAGGAACCAGAATGCACCCCGATCAGCCTGCTGCAGCCTGGCAATCCCTCGAACCACCTTCACCAATAGAACCGCAAAACCGGTTGCACAGAGCAGCATCCCAGCCGCCAGCAGCCAGGTCACCGGGAGGCTCAGATCCCTGGCCAGGAAGGACTCATCGGAGAAGTCCTTGCCGGGGAATATCCGGGTCAACAGACCTGCCAGGGACTCAAACCTGAACAGAACCTCCACCCCGAACAGCGACCTGACCAACCCCACACCGAACAGCAGCGGCGCCAGTAAAGTTAACCTGATGATGCCGGGAAACTTAAAGTAACCGACCAGGTAACCTGTCGGTCCACGACCGGTTCCAGCCAGAAAATCCGCAGCGGTATAAACAAAAATAACACAGATAATTACAAAGATCAGAAATATGCTTGGATACTTTAAAGAATATTGAATTTCAGGATTCGGTTTTATTTGAGGTGCGGATACATATAGCACATATACAGCCGGCAACATCAGGGACAGATTGAACAGGTGGGCGGTCACAGCCAGGGTCACCATCCCTGCAGCAACCAGCGCCCGACTCACAGATGCACCGCGCCGGTGAACCCTCCAGAGGTATCTGACCGTCAGAAGCACGGTCAGCAGCGAGAGCGGCGCCACCTCAATCTCAGCCGCCAGCCACCAGCAGACGAAAGTCAGCCCGAATCCCACCGCAGCCCAGAAGGCGCTCCAGCGCGATAGACCGACATCCCGACCCAACAGATAACCCTGCTGAACTGCCAGTGCCCCCAGGATGCAGTTCAGGCTCTGTATCACCCGATACGCATCACCGATACCTATCCAATCCCACCACTGCCACCAGTAGTGCGCCAGCGGGCCGTAGAGCAGGTGATGGGAATGCAGCCACACCGCGGGCCCCCCTCTGGTAAAGTCTATCACCATCATCCAGGCGTCCTCGGCCATCCCGTGAACCCTGGCGCGGGTGATTATATAAAGAGCCAGAAACCCGAGGCAAAGTATCACCCCGTCCCGATTTCTCTTCTTCACTTCACTTTAATCTGAATCGACCCAATTAATAAAGGAATATGATGTTGTGATCACCTCTTATACAGTTAAACAAAGACTTAAAGTGATTGCCGCAATTAAAGATTTCGCCTTCATTTTCACCTCTGAAATGACCGTGCCATGAACTTAACACCCCCCCCTTACTCCCCCCCTTCAATAGAAGGGGGGGATATGGACTCTTTCGAGACCTTCTCCTCACTATGCAACTCCATCCCGTCACCCGAGTTGTCGATAACATCGAGTATCAGGTGACCCAGCTTGTCCCGCTTGGTCTCGAGATAGTGGACGTTGGCCAGTGTGGGCTCGATCTCAATCGGCACCCGCTCGACCACCTCCAGATCGTAGCCCTTAAGTCCGACTATCTTGCGGGGGTTGTTGGTGATGAGTCGCAGCTTCCGGATGCCGAGGTTCTTCAGCATCAGTGCGCCGGTGCCGTAGTCGCGCAGGTCTTCGTCGTAGCCGAGCGCCTGGTTGGCCTGAACCGTATCCTGCCCCCTGTCCTGCAGCTTGTAGGCCAGCAGCTTGGCCGAGAGCCCGATCCCGCGCCCCTCCTGGTTCATATAGAGCAGCGCACCGCGCCCCTCGCGCTCGATCATCTCCATCGCTGTGTGGAGCTGGTCGCCGCAGTCGCATCGCGCCGACCCGAACACATCCCCGGTCAGGCAGGATGAATGCACCCTGACCAGCACCGGCTCGTCGCCGGTCACATCCCCCTTGACCAATGCCAGATGGTGTTCGCGAGTTATCCGGTTGCGGAAGTGAATCAGCCGGAAATAACCGTAGCGGGTCGGCAGGTCAACCTCCACCTCCCGGAAGACCAGCTTCTCGTCGCGGCGGCGGTATTCGATCAGGTCGCGGATGGTGACGATCCTGAGGTCGAACTGCCCAGCAATCTCCTCCAGGCGTGGCAACCGGGCCATCGTTCCATCATCGTCCATTATCTCACACAGCACCCCGGCGGGATAGAGCCCCGCCAGCCTTGCCAGATCGACGGAGGCCTCGGTATGCCCGGCGCGCTTCAGAACCCCGCCATCGGCGGCGCGCAGGGGAAAGATATGACCGGGCCGGCTGAAGTCGTCGGGGCGCGTTCGGGGGTCGATGGCCCTCTTTATGGTCAGCGCACGGTCGAAGGCAGATATCCCCGTGGTGGTCCCCTCTTTAGCATCGATGGTGACGGTGAATGCGGTGCCGTGCAGCGCGCTGTTCTTATCGACCATCATACCGAGCTCAAGCTCCGCGCAGCGGCTGCCGGTCAGCGGCAGACAGATCATCCCACGTCCGTGTCTGGCCATAAAGTTGACGGCCTCCGGTGTGACCTTCTCCGCCGCCATAATGAAATCCCCCTCGTTCTCGCGGTCCTCGTCGTCAACAACGATGACCATTCGCCCCTGAAGGAATTCCTCAACGGCATCTTTAATAGTTGCGAACAACGTCAGTCCTCCAGATGAAACTGCCCCTCGCCGGCCTCCCAGATTTCAGGACCGGCAACCACCTCTCCTTCCGGGAAACGATCGGCCAGCCAGCGGATGGTCAGGTCGGTCTCTATATTAACGGCGTCGCCGGGCCTCAGGTCCTTTATGATAGTGTGTTCGAGGGTGTATGGAATCACCATCACCCTGAAGCCACGGGCCGACTTGCCGGCTATGGTCAGGCTCACCCCGTCCACCGCCACAGAACCACTGGGAGCCATCAGTCTCAGCAGCGCCGCCGGAACGTCAATCTGAATGTCGGTCGAACCCTCACCGTAGCGGATCCGCGATACCCTTCCGGCTCCGTCCACATGTCCCTGCACGATATGCCCCCCTAACCGGTCTCCGACCCGGACGGCTCGCTCGAGGTTGACCCTCTTTCCAACCAGCCAACCGCCGAGCGTGCTCCGGCTGAGCGTGTGCGCGGATGCCTCAGCACGAAAGCCATCAGGCTCGACCGCCGTCACCGTCAGACAGACACCGTTGACGGCGATGCTGTCACCCGGATGCATATCCCCTGTCACGTCAGCCGCTGAAATCTTCAGATAAAGGTTCCCGCCCCGCATCTGACGGGAGGCGACGGCTCCCACCTCTTCGATTAATCCTGTAAAGATTTCTCCTCCTCCCGGTGAAAGATTATCACAACATCCCCGTCGTATCGTCTGACCGACCTGACGACATACCGGGGGCGCCCCTCCCAGGAATCCGGAATGAACTGCTCGAAGGG
>MWJR01000284.1 GCA_002127415.1 Calditrichaeota bacterium AABM5.125.24 | reverse complement strand
GAAGCGGATTTTACGAGAACTGAGAGACAGTGGCAAGACGATCCTTTTTATTGAGCATGACATGCGAGTAGTAATGGATATATCTGACAAGATCATCGTTCTCAATTACGGTAAAAAGCTTGCCGAGGGAACGCCTGCAGAGATACAAAGCAATGAGGCGGTCGTTGATGCCTATTTGGGCAGAAGGAGGCATCTTGCTACTTGAAGTAAGAAATCTGACCGCTTATTATGGAATGGTTCGGGCTCTCAAAGACGTTTCTTTTAACGTCAGTGAAGGTGAAATTGTCGCTATGATCGGGCCAAATGGAGCCGGGAAGTCGACTGCACTGAAGGCAGTATGCGGTTTGCTGAAAGCGACAGATGGACGTATAGAAGGTGGCGAAATATTGTTCGATGGGGAAAGCATCATAGGTTTAAGGACCGACGAATTGGTCATGAAAGGATTGTCACTTGTCCCTGAAGGTAGACGTGTTTTTCCTACCATGACAGTTTCGGAAAATCTTGAAATGGGTGCATTCACTGAAAAGAATAGAGCATCTATAAAAGAGGACATTGATAAGGTATTTGCTTTATTTCCGCTGCTTAAGGAGCGGACTAAACAAAAAGCTGGGACTCTATCTACGGGAGAACAACAGATGTTGGCTCTCGGCAGGGCACTGATGCTAAAACCGAAGCTTCTGCTGGCTGACGAACCTTCCTTAGGTCTCTCTCCCAACTTTGTAGACCTTATCTTTGAGAAGCTGGTAGAGATTAACGCAAACGGAACAAGCATATTGATCGTGGAACAGAATGCGCTAATGGCTCTTGAGGTCGCTCATCGGGGATATGTTTTTAGGATCGGTGAGATTGTGTTGACTGATAGTGGGAAGAATCTCTTATCGAATGAGGAGGTTAAAAAGGCTTTTCTGGGTGGGCAATAAGGTCCTACGCGACCTGCAGATTGTGAACATGCGGACTACCCAACCTGCATCATGCCGCTAAGTGCGTGCGCCAAACGGGTGTCGTAGATGGTGCCACGACATTTGCACACAGTATATATAAAACGGCTTCTCTTACATGAACGGATCGGAATACGGATGACTCTGCCAAAGGTCAATTCAGCCCTGTCAGGAATGTTAAAGATGATAAATTTTCCATTTCGAATAACCTAATACAGGCTTGAATCAATTTAAGAGAAACATAATGAGCGAAAAAAGCAAAACCAAAGCACAACGCACTGATGAATTGAGGAAATTGCGCAAGAGGGTAATCGAGCTGGAAGCGTTGGAAGCTGAGCGCAAACAGGGGGAGGAGGCGCTGCGCGAAAGTGAGGAGCGATTCCGTAGTCTGTTCGAGAATAGCACGATTGGTATCTATCGCACAAAGCCTGACGGCACGATACTGATGGCTAATCCTACCATTGCGAAAATGTTGGGATTTAAGTCCTTTGATGAGCTGGCAGAAAGGAATATAGAGAAGGAAGGTTTCTCAGTTGAACTTCCACGATCTCAATTTCGAGATTTAATAGAAGAGCAGGACGAGATTAAAGGCTTGGAATCAGTCTGGTTGAGAGATGACGGCACTAAAATATACATTCGTGAGAGCGCCAGGACAATTAGAGATCATGAGGGCAATTCAATGTATTACGAGGGAGTAATTGAGGATATCACTGAGCGCAAGCGGATGGAAGAGCAGCTAAACAAGGAATACGAGCGCACCAAACTGCTCTTGGAACTGCATCTCAAAGCACCGCAATTGACTGACAAAGCTCTTTATGATTACGTCTTGGATAAGACAGTCAGCTTGACAGGCAGCACTATCGGATTCTTCCACCGGGTAAGTGACGATCAAAAGACGATTATCCTTACAACTTGGAACGAAGAGGCACTTAAAAACTGCACGGCATCCTATGAGACACATTATTCAATGGATGAGGCGGGTAACTGGGTTGATTGCGTTCACTACAAGCGACCGATTATATACAACGATTTTCCCAATTCTCCAAATCAAAAAGGACTTCCCGAAGGTCACGTGCCTATAAAACGATTTATGAGCATTCCGGTTGTAGAGGCGGATAAGGTCCGGCTGATATTTGGTGTTGGTAATAAACCTGTGGACTACGATGAGCAGGATGTTTCACAAATTCAATTAGTAGCAGAGGAATTGCATAAAATTATCACACGTAGGCGGATGCAAGAAGCATTAAGAGAGAGTGAAGAGCGATTCCGCGACCTTTTTGAGAACTCCAACGACCTGATTCAAAGCCTCAGACCGGATGGATCGTTTGAATATGTCAATCCTGCCTGGATGAATACGCTCGGATACAATGAAGAGGATATCTCCAGGATGACACTGTTCGACATAATTCATCAGGAGAGTCAAGATCATTGCCGGTTGGCTTATCAACGGGTCTTGGCTGGTGAAAAATTGAATAATATCGAAGCTAAATTTGTCGCCAAGGACGGCAGGACTATCACTGTCGATGGAAGCTCCGTTTGCCTCTTTAAGGATGGTAAACCTGTCGCTACAAGAGGTATTTTTCGTGATGTTACCGAACGCAAAAAGCTCGAAGAGCAATTCCGGCAGGCTCAGAAGATGGAAGGAATAGGACGGCTGGCTGGCGGTGTGGCGCACGACTTCAACAACCTGCTCACGGTGATTTCCGGTCATGCCGATCTGGCATTAATGGAACTCGATCCCAATAATCCGTTGCGAGATGATCTCGATGAGATAATGAAAGCCACCGGCAGAGCGTCGGATTTGACACGGCAACTGCTTGCCTTTAGCCGCCGGCAAACCTTGATGCCGAGAGTATTAAACCTGAACGACATAATCGTTAACCTGGATAAGATGTTGCGTCGCATCATAGGCGAGGATATTGACCTGATAACCAAAACGAAAAAGGACCTGTGGAACGTGAAGGCTGATCCGGGACAGATTGACCAGGTCATAATCAACCTGGCGGTTAATGCCCGGGATGCCATGCCTCATGGCGGAAAACTCACCATCGAAACCCAGAATGTGGAACTGGATGAACAATATGCGAAAACACACGCAAATACAAAACCGGGTCCTCACGTAATGCTGGCGATCAGCGATTCGGGAACTGGAATATCGGATGATGTAAGAGAACATATTTTCGATCCCTTCTTTACCACCAAAGGTGAAGGTAAGGGAACCGGACTGGGCTTGTCCACCGTTTATGGAATAGTCAAGCAGAGTGGTGGAAATATCTGGGTTTACAGCGAGTTGGGGAAGGGCACAACCTTCAAGGTCTATCTGCCAATGGTCGAAGCGGAAGCTGAGGAATTTGCACGTGAAGAGAGAGCTATGGAATTGCCGCGTGGATTGGAAACGATTCTGGTTGTGGAAGACGAGGAAGGCGTTCGGAAACTGGCTTGCCGGATATTAAAACAACTGGGATACGAGGTTCTGGAAGCACCAACCGGCGATGACGCTTATCAATTATGCGCGAAACTCGATAAACCGATTGATCTGATAATCACTGATGTGGTAATGCCAACCCTAAGCGGCGCTGAATTTGTGGACAAACTTCGGAATATCTGGTCGGATTTCAAGGTGTTGTATATGTCGGGATATACGTCAAATGCCATTGTTCACCATGGTGTATTAGATCCAAGTACGCCTTATATGCAAAAACCTTTCCGCCCGGTGGATATTGCCTGGAAGGTGAGGAGAGTGCTGGATGAGTGAGGATTTGAAAATGAAAAATGGTTAGCTGTTGGGCGGATCGATTTATAATTTCAGATTCTATTGTAGCGAGAATGTTTTAGATTGGTAATAGTTAGAGTTAGGAGATGATTTCCCAGTAATCTCATTCATTCCTGGCAGCAGAATAAACATCGCCCACCCAGCTCCCTTTATCGGGTTCAGTTCGATCCCCTTCAGGAAAGCTCTTAAGAATAATCGCTTCTCTTCAATCGTTCCTTCAGCGAACACCAATTTGAAGTCCTCCGCCAGTTCGACTGCCTGATCGATCAAGCGTCCGATCTCGATCTTCTTCGCACCGGCAGCTTCCAGCTCCAGACGTTTGGACTCCAGAACAGCCAACTCCCGTTTCAGTTCAACCAGCCTGGCGTCGACGTATTCCCTGTTGGTCGAGGTCAGGTTTTCGATCAGGTTGGATATCGTCTGCTTGATCTCCAGAATGTAAGCCTCTACCTGGTCGAGCTCTTCACCGATCTGGGGGATTATGCTGTCAATTTCTTCTTCGACCGTCCGGCGCATCCTCTCAAGTCCCTCCGGCGTCCCGAAATGTTTCCTTAACATCTCCTCAATTTTGCTCACCACCCACTCTTCCAGCCATTCCTTGCGAACCACCCGCCTCGGGCAGACCGACTTGCCCTTGCCGACATAGCCGCCGCAAGCATAATACAGCGTCTTAACGTTCGATCCGTCTTTCCGCCGTCGTCCTTTATTCACCGTATATCCGATCCACTTGTGACCGCAATGAGTACAGCAAATCAGTCCAGTCAATAAATAAGGCGATCTGGCTCCTCTCCCTACATTGTGAGTATTTGCATATCCGAATTTCGCAGTCGCTTCGCGACGTTTCTGAACCTGATCAAATCGAGTACGTGTAACGATCGCCGGATGGTTGTTCCGGTGAACGATCCAGTCCTCCTGCCCGTTGCGGGAAGGTCCGTGACCGGGGAAGTTCCTCGTCTGAACAGCCCTCCCATTCGAGATCTTATGGAACTTAGCGAATGACAGCCGATTCCAGACCATATCGCCGGTATAGACCGGATTCTGTAAGATTGTCATAATTGTCGTCGCACACCATTTTGCCTCTTTGGATGTTCGTCGCCGACCGCTCATCGGGGTCGTCACACCAGCCTGATTCAATCGGTCGGCAATGCTTTTATAACCCACGCCTTCTAACACATACCAGTCGAAGATCTGTTTGACGAGCTTTATGCGATCCGGATGTCCCAGCACGAGACGGGACTTATCACGCTTTGTAAACTGCAGCCGCTCTCCCTTCGGAACGGTTCGAGTGATATTCCCGTCCTGATCCAGCACCTGTTTCGAACCATCCTCTATAAAACGGACAGTGCATAAATATTGCCCCGACCCGTCATAATACGCCAGATCGTATCCATATGGCGGCACGCCTCCCACCCACCAGCCACCATCGGCGCGGGTTAGTAGCCCGCGGATGGTGACCTTGGATAGGTCTTTCAGTTCCTGCCGCGCTTGCCACTGCTTGACCGGGCGCAGCAGGTCGTCGGTGTCGTCGCCGTTGAAGCTCTCCGATACGTAGATGATCTCGACTCCATTGCGACGGAGCTGATAACGATAGTATCCTGCCTCATCATTGTCGACGCGCCCGAACCGTTTGATGTCGTACACAAGCACGAACTGGAATGGGCAATCGCTCTGCTTGGCGTCCTGGATGAGCCGCAGGAAGGATGCCCTGTCTTCCGACGATGCCCCGCTTATAGCATCGTCGATGTAATAATCGAGGACGTCATAGCCGTTGTTTACCGCATAACCCTCGATCACCCGCCTTTGATCGCTGATGGATTGTTCCTGACGGTCGGTCGAGCGCCTAAGGTAGCCGACGGCGGATCTGAAGGTCGCGGATCCGGTATTTTTCAATTTTTAGAACCTCCTGTTTTACATGAACTTGGTGTTCCAACAGTGCAGTTTACCGGCTCGGAAGTCAAGGCAAGTTGCGCCGAATGTGCTGCTGAGTGAGATGTATTCGCCTCTATACCAGCTCGCCGGAGGATCGCCCTTGCCAGCCAGGCGGCGTAGACTTGGAGAGCATATTGCTGCTGATCGAGGTCGTTGCAAGTAGCCGCGACAAACTTGGAATGGAGTCGGAAAATGCCGCAATTTTTCGGTGGTGAGCTGATGTTCACGAGTAATCCTAAAAAGGTTGTGATTTGCTTATCCCCCTCACTTATACTATGTGCCTCAGGGGACCTTTTTGGGACATGCAATAAAAAACATGGTTTGAGGTATTGACTCTGCTTGTGGAATTTGTTATATTGTATATAACGGGCGACAGACAACATAGTTGTCGACCTTACCGTCAATCAGGCATTAAGAAAGGGATCAATCATGAGTGAGACAAAGGATCGTCGTTTCGGAGACGTGATCCGTGAGGCACGCCTGCGTATTCGTCCCCCACTCTCGCTTCGTCAGTTTGCCATAAAGTTGGGGATTGCTGCCGCTTACCTGTCGAAAATCGAGAGCAACCTGGATAGGCCTCCAGCCGCTAAGGTGGTCGAGAAGATGACTGAAATTCTTGACCTTGATAAGATGCAGATGCTTCAACTCGCCGAGAGAGTGCCGACCGAATTTGAAGAGGCTTTCAAGCGTGATCAGCGGGCGCCGGAGTTCATGCGGCTGGCAATGGAGAGCGGAATGACGCCTGATGGACTGAGGGAGCTAATTGAGAAAGAAAAAGCCAAGAAACCGTAAACGAGGTATAAGGCAAATGTCAATTGATATGAATGCCGTGCCGGTCTTAAGCCGTAAACAGGTTGAGAATATAGCGGAGCAGGTGTTGCAGGATGCGGGAAGAAAGCTCGATGTCAGATTCAAACCTCCAATCGATATCGAGACCATCGCCGAGCACTATTTTGGCATGCAGATTATTTACAGATATCTATTTACCGTCTACGGAATATCCGACCTGCATGGTGCGTTACTGATTTGGGATAAGAAAATTGAGGTTGAGGAATCGTTGTCATTGGGTCGCACCAACTTCACCATTGGGCATGAACTCGGGCATTGGTTTTTACACCGGCATTTGGCAGCGAGCACTAATCCCGACCAATTCGCTCTGCTGGATTTGAATTCGATGAACAAATCAGATCAGCGCTCTCCCATTACCTGCCGCAACAATGACAATTCCTGGGGGGAGCGTCAAGCAAATTGGTTTTCGGCAGCGCTTCTGATGCCGGCGAAGGCTGTCCGGGATGCGTTTAAGCGCAACTATTCCAGTCCTCAAGTGTTTTCTCAAAATATTCTCAACGCATTTAATCCTAATTATCATTCAGAGGGTTATTCAAAGTCTCTGGAAGATGATGAAGAATTCTGGGGGGTATTGGGTGTTGTGAATCAAGTAAAGAAGTCGGGCAGGTTCAGCAACGTCTCGGATCAGGCGATGCGCATCCGACTTCAAACGTTAATGCTGATTAAACCCATGAGAGTCGACTGCAGGATACTGTGAACTTCATACCCCCCCCAATAGTGAAGGAGGGGATAGTTTTTTTTGCCTGTTATGTTATATATAATATATCGGTTAACACCTACAAACATAAATTGAGGAAAGATATGCTAAAAATCAAGCGAACTGCATCTTCCGTTCGTTGTCCGGTCTGTCACAGGGAAATCTATGACGGTCGGCACCTGAAATCTCGGATCACCGATTTCAAAGTGCAGCCAGCGAAAGCGAAGTGTCCCACATGCAAAAACTGGGTGGAGGTGCCCTTGGCGAAGCAGCAGTAACCCGTAACATAATCATTCTTTAAAAAAGGCGAAAGTCGCCCTTCTCTTGAGGGGCGTGAAGACGAAAAGCCGGAACCGGATGGTTCGGTAGGCAACCGAATCTCTGATCCGGCTTTTTGTCTCCTTGAAGCCACCGACCATCCGATCGCCGTGCACAGCGATTGGAGAACGCGGTGGATATACAAAAAGACTTTGAGCCGTGCCTAAGCACGCCTTCCGTTCGAACCCTGTTCGAAATTCTGCGCGAAGAAGAGGATGCCTTCCGGGCATTCGACTGCCTCGAGCTGTTTCTCACGACAATGCGAAAACGTTCAGTGGAAGATTTTCACACACAGGACGCCTGTTTGTGGACTCTCGTCAGTCATATTCAATCGAGCCTGCATCCTGAAGCCGGGCTCAGCCTGATTACCTATCTGTTGGCGCCTGGACTTCAAGCCACACTGCGAAAGTTGATACGCAGTCGGGTAGAATTGCGGGAGGCTTGGTCGGATCTCTGGTGGAGATTCCATCAGACCGTCATGCGATATCCCCTGGCGCGCCGGCGGCACAAGGTCGCTGCAAATCTGATTATGGATACGCAGCACAAAGTCCTCCGGAGCCAGCAAGCAGAAGCGGATCGCCTATCGAGACTGGAACCACTGGATAACCACGAATTCACTAATGAACCAAGTTTCTATAACCCATTCTACATCAATGCGCATCGGTTGATTGACGGTGAAGAAATCACTGGATTCGCTGAGGCGGACATCGCCTTAGTCATCGGAACGCGGGTCTATGACGAAGATATGCACGATGTAGCCGACCGACTTGGTATCAGTTACGAGGCGGCGCGCAAGCGGCGGCAACGAGTCGAGAAGACGATCAGGCAGCAATGGCTGGACGATAGTTGAAAAAAATCGCAAGTTGCCTGTCCCAAAATGAGGTGTAAAGGCGCATAGTATAAGTAGAGGGGGTAATAGGTCGCCACATGTGAGCGACTTCAAAATCAATATGGGGTGAACCCAATGGAAGGAATCAGTAGTCATTTCACAAGCGAGAAAGCGCGATCACACCACCAAATCCACAATCTTCTTCGTGACATCTCGTTGGCGATAGGTGGAGTGTTTTACGCTTATCCGGTGCCGGATGACGCAGTCTGGGAAGTGGCTCGTTCACTGGATCAGATCTTCCGTCGTGCGTTTCCCGCAAGTGATTCGTGTTGTGACGTTAACGACGAGCCGCCACCCAAGAACTCCAGAGGTCGTAGACACCCTGCGATAGTGGAGCTTCTGCGTAAGTTGGAAGTCTATCGAAACCGTCAACCCTAAATGGAATCCGAAAATGTCTAAAACAATCCTGACCTATTCCGCTCTTCGGCTGTTCCAGAATTGCCGTCGGAAATACCACCTGCGCCACTACGAATATCTGGTGCCGCTCAAGGCAGATGAAGTCCTTTATTTGGGATCGGTCTGGCATTCGGTTATGGAACTGTGGTATGGCGAGGGTGATCTTGACGCGAAGCTGTTAGCTATCCGCAACCTGATCGACAAGAGCTTTCCCGATCATAATTCCGATCCGAGCCAGAAACGCGACTGGCACCTCTGCCATGCGATGTTCGACGGTTACCGAGCGCGGTATCCCAAAGAGGATTTTGTTGTCGTCGGAATCGAACAGGAGTTCTCAATTCCAATCATCAATCCTTTGACCGGTCGATCCAGCCGCACATTCGAGCTGCGCGGGAAGGTTGATGGTTTAGTGCAGATGCGGGACTTGGGCGAGCTCTTCCTCCTCGAACACAAGAGCGCCGCGCAGATCACCGGTGATTATATCGAACGCCTCCCCTCAGACTTCCAGATCAACCTCTATTCAATGGCACTCTCCCGTTTTATGAAGCAGAAGATATCCGGCGTTATCTATAACGTCACCCGCAAGGCGAGTCTGAAACAGTCCGAGGGTGAAACGGAAGAGCAGTTCGAGGTTCGCCGAGCTGAGCTCATCAAGAAGTCTAAAACCGGCAAGAGTTCTGCCAAGCGGAAGCTGCCGGAATCCAACGAAGCATTTCGGGAACGGTTGAAGGAGAAATATTACGATCCCGAAATGTTCTACCGTGAGATCCTGTATCTGTCGGACGAGGATGCTTTGCGCACTTCGACGGAAATCTGGGATATCACCAAGCTTATTCTGACGGCAAGGCGTGAGAACTGCTGGATACCGAACTGGGAAGCCTGTTTCAAATTCGGCAGTAAGCCATGCATGTATTGGCCGTTATGCCGCAGCAACAACAACCCGAACGTAAGAGATAATTTCTATAAAATCGCTCCACCGAATGAAGAGTTAGTGGAGCTTGAACCGGAACCGATTTTCTGAAAGGAGATTTGAATGAATCTACCCACCCAAAAAACACCGCCGCAGGTCGATCTGGCTGACCAGACAATTCTTGTCTACGGACCGGTGAAGATCGGCAAGAGCTCCTTCTGTGCCCGGGCTGACGGGGCGCTGTTCCTGGCGACGGAGGCCGGACTCAATCACCTGAACGTCTTCCAGATCGCTATCAAGACATGGGACGACCTACTC
>MWJR01000356.1 GCA_002127415.1 Calditrichaeota bacterium AABM5.125.24 | reverse complement strand
GTCCTACCTCTATCAGTGCACGCCGGGCCGCCGGTGTCCCCGGGCTCGCATTAACAACCCGCCTCCAGAGCGCGAGCGCACCGTCAGGATTCCCGGCTTGCGTAAGGGCCAGCCCGGCTTCGACCAGCGCCCGGGCCGAAAGCGGCCTGTCCGGGAACAGCTCGGCCACGATCTCGAACTGACGCGCCGCCGCCTGCCAGTTCTCTGCCTCAGCCTCCAGCCACCCCAGTGCGAACAGTGCCTGTGGGGCAGGGTTAGAGGTGGAATCACTCTCGACTACAGCGCGGTAGTATCCGGCCGCGGTCTTAGCGTCCCCCTCAAAGTAGGCTATCTCACCGAGCAGGAAGCTTGCCTGACGACGGACCTCGCCCTTAGCCTCGCTGTCCTGAACCTCTCGGAGCAGCTTCCGGGCCCGGTCATACCTGCCGGTGCTGAAGAGCATATTCCCAGCCCGGTAGCGTGCCTGCGCGGCAGGTTCAGCATCAGGATACTGATTCCAGACCGCTTTGTATGCAGCCAGCGCCGCTGTGGTGTCGCCCTTGTTCTCCCTGATGAACCCGGTGGTATAGGCTGCCCAGGGCGAGTAGCTGTGATCCGGATAGGTCTCGACCAGCCGTCGGTAGCCATTCAGCGCTTCGACGGTGTCTCCGGCAGAGAGCGAGGCTTCGGCGGTCCAGTAAGCTGCATCCGGCGCCAATTGAGTTTCGGGATGTTCATCGACTAAACGTGAAAACCGGTGAATAGCCCCGGCTGCATCACCCGTCTCCAGCAGCGCCTGCCCCAGCCTCAGTGCCGCCTCGTCACCCAGAGGATGGAACGGGTGTCGGGACAGGAACCGCTCCATAACCTCCCGGCACGCGTCCAATTCCCCGAGCTGGAAGGCGCACTCACCGGTCAGGTAGAGCGCCTGAGGGGCTCTCTCTGAGTCGGGCCAGCGCAATAGATAATCGTTGAGGCGGGCTGCAGCCATCTCGTAGAGGCCGTCGCGATAGAGGCCGACTCCGTAAGCGAAATCTTTATCCGCAACGGCTGAGGGTCGATCCTGCGCCGGAGCGTTCCCTCCGGTCAGGAATACGACGATCAGCAACAATATCCAGATTCCACGTGCTCGAAGCGTGTCTATCAGAGAATTAGAGCGTAGGATGGGCGTCCCGCCCGTCGATATAGAGAGGTGAGATGGCTTCACGGACTGTCCAGTATGATTATGATGGGGAGGACGTCCCGAAACTTCGGGACTGTCCTCCAGGTGCTCTTAATATGCTAAACGTTTTCGAACCTTATGGATACCCCGTCAATATACTGCCGCGACGTTGATGTGTCAAGATGAACGCAGCAGGGTTACCGGAGTGTGACTTACTAATAAAAAACGATGGCGGATGTGCTGTCAGCTCTTTATTTTCTCCCCTATATTTAGGTTGTCCGAAAATGGGGGAATACGTTATGTCATTGCGAGCGAAGCGAAGCAATCTAAAGTATTATCAAGAGGTTATAGATTGCTTCGGCGCTTCACGCCTCGCAATTCCGCAGTTCTCGGACTGGCTGTATTGCAGAGGGATAAAGAGTGGGTCATTATAATAAACATGGGCATCAATCCGTCAGGAGCCGGACGCAAGCTGTTGCCCGGGCCACCTTATGGTATGCTTAAAAAATGGTGGTATAAATGGTATACTCATCTGACCTTTATCTTGTTTCACAGGCAGTGCACAGGTATATTAAGACTTAAGGCTTTTGGCTTTGGGCTTTTGGGGACATTATGCAAATGCTGGATGTAGGTTGAGCAACTTGCCAGGAGCGGATGAGATAAAGAGACGCGGGGTTCTGCGGCGTCTGCTGGGTTACTTCGCCCCCTTCAAGGGTGTGCTGGCTGTATCACTCATTGTGGCTGTGCTGGTTGGCGGGATAAACTCGGTAGTGGCACTGGCGGTGGCACTGCTGATGGACCTGTTCAGCGGCATCAGCCAGGCGGTGATCTCCGGTGGCCCCATCGAGACCACCCTCACCCGCCAGTGGGGCGAGTTTCGTCTCTACGAGTTCATCGTCAGCGGATCCAGGGAGGCCAGCCGTCTGCTCCTGTTCGTCGCGGGCCTGACCCTGGCGCTGGTGCTCGTAAAGGGGGTGGTGCACTTCGTCAAGGAATACCTGCTGTGGGGGGTGACGCATAAGGTTCTGATGCGGCTGAAGCAGGAGCTGTTCGAACGGGTGGTGCGGTTTCCGCTGGCCTATTTCGACCGTGAGAAGTCGGGGGATGTGCTGTCGCGGGTGACATTTGACGTGACACAGATCGAGGGGGCCATCCGTTCCGGCATCCTGCTGGCCAAGTCGCTGGTCTACGCGGTCATCTTCATCGCGATGATGTTTCTGATGGAGTGGTCGCTGACGCTGATGGCTCTGGCGGTCTTCCCGCTGTCGGCGGTGCTGATCAAGCTGTTCGGCGACCGGATCCGGCGGGTGAGCGGCCGGGTGTCGCTGAACGTGGCAGACTACACCGCCTTCCTCAGCGAGGCCATCGGAGGCGCCAAGATTATCAAGGCCTTCGGCCGCGAGCGCGACCAGCAGGGCGCCTTCAACGCCAAGATCCGGGATAATTACCACTTCAATATGAAGATAGCGAGGCTGGCCTCGCTCCACGCCCCCGCCCAGGAGCTGTTCTCGTCGATCGGGATGGTTGGGGTGGTGATATTCTGCGGCTACCGGCTGCTGTCGGGGGGGATGACGGTCGGCGACCTGACCGGCTTCATCGTGCTGCTGACCAACGCATACAAGCCTATCAAGAACCTGGGCGAGACCAACGTCGTGTTGCAGCGGGCTATTGCCTCGGGTCGGCGTATCTTCAGCCTGCTCGACCAGCCCGACGAAGGGGCGGTCATCGGGTCGGGCAGCCGGGTGCCAACAAAAGTTAAGGGGGCGCTGAGGTTCGCGGATGTCCGATTCAGCTACAACGAGGGCACGCCGGTGCTGAGGGGGATCAGCCTGGATGTGTCGGCGGGGGAGACCCTGGCGCTTGTGGGACCGTCGGGAGGGGGGAAATCGACGCTGGTGAGCCTAATCCCCCGTTTCTATCCACTGGTGGAGGGGCGGATAGAGCTGGACGGCATCGACACGTCCGACCTCGATCTGAGCTTCCTGCGTGAACAGATCGCCATCGTCCCACAGGAGACGCTGCTGTTCTCAGGGACGGTCGAGGAGAACATCCTGTTCGGCAGGCCGGACGCGACGCAGGGTGAGGTCATCGCCGCCGCTAAAGCCGCCAACGCTCACGAGTTCATCGAGCGGCTGAGCGGCGGCTATCAGGCTGAGGTGGGCGAGCGGGGGGTGCAGCTTTCCGGCGGGCAGCGGCAGCGGATCGCCATCGCGCGTGCCGTGCTGCGCGACCCTAGGATACTGCTGCTCGACGAGGCCACATCGGCCCTCGACAGCGAATCCGAGCGGCTGATACAGGAGGCGCTGGACCGCTTCCGGCAGGATAGAACCACCATCATCATCGCCCACCGGCTCTCGACGGTGCAGTCGGCTGACCGTATCGCGGTGCTGGAGGACGGCAACCTGATCGAGCTCGGCACCCATCAGGAGCTCTACCAGGCGGGCGGGTTATACCGGAAATTGTGTGATCAGCAGTTTGCGGGGTGATTTGAAACCCGGATAGCAGAGCTATCCGGGCCACCCGACTCTAAATCTTTAACAATCAGGCGCTTGAAATGAAATATACTATTACAGTTTTTCTCATAATATGTTGCACTTTACAAATTGGTTGTGGAGTCGCAATACCCCTCATTCATAATAAAGATAAACTTTCGCAACTCGAATTAATGATGATTAAAAACTAAGTAAGGATTTTGATTGGTGACCCTGACGAAGTAAGAGGTTCGGTGATAAACGTTGATGGAGATATAGTGACAGTTTGGCAATTTGACTTATATAAAAAATCTTCTGCTTGGTCGAATTTTGCTTTAGGTACATTAATTTTCTTTACTGTTACTTGGTGGACTCCAACATTAGAAAGGTACAACCAGCCCGATCCTTATTGGTTATACTTTGTTGGTGAGAAATTAGCCCGATGGGGTAGGGCTGGTGACTGGGAACCAGATGTAATTATGCAAGTTAGGATTAAACATGAGTAGAACATTGCTGGATTGCACGGTTTTTTAAGAAGTCTGACCAGTAGTCAAGGTGCCATCCTCCCGCTCAATTTAGTCAATTCAGGAAAGTATTATGAAAGGCATTAATTTAGATCGGAGAAAGGTCACTGAATTCTGTCGCAGGCGGCACATCCGCAGATTGGCCCTCTTCGGTTCGGTTCTGCGTGACGACTTCGGACCGGACAGCGACGTGGATGTGCTGGTAGAATTTGAACCGGGACATACCCCCGGTTTGGCTTTTTTCACCATGGAACGAGAGCTTTCCGAAATCCTGGGGCGGAAGGTGGACCTGAACACCCCGCACTTTTTGAGCCGATACCTTCGCGATAGGGTGTTGACTGAAGCCGAGGTGCAATATTTCGCGTCGTGAAAATCTCGTGCCACTGCGCCATATGCTGGACCACGCGCGTGAGGCGTTAGATATGGTTCTTGGCAGAACTCGCGATGACCTGAGTTCAGATCGTCTGCTCAACCTCTCGCTGGTTCGCCTACTCGAGATCATAGGAGAGGCTGCTCGCAGGGTTCCGGATGAGATTTGCGTACGCTATCCTGACATACCCTGGCCGGAAATTGTAAGCCTGCGTAATAGGCTCATTCACGGTTACGATATGGTGGACTTTGACATCCTATGGGAGATCGTCACTCAGGATTTGCCCTCTCTTGTTAATTCCCTGAAAAAGATTGTTTCATCGGAATTGGAATAACATGAAACCCGGATAGCAGAGCTATCCGGGCCACCCATTCAGGTTAATTGGATTAGGCAATAAAGTCCGTCCAGGAAAACTTCAGGTGCAACTTTTTGTCACTTTCAAAAATAACGCATAAGGAATCCAGGATGAAAATACTACTGGTTTCTCCAAAATACATAGAGACCTTCTGGAGCTTTAAACATGTCTTAAAATTCATCTATAAAAAGTCAACCAGCCCACCTCTTGGATTATTGACGGTAGCCGCGATGATACCGGAGGAGTGGGAGAAGAAACTTGTGGATATGAATGTAAATGCCTTGAATGATAAAGACCTCTTGTGGGCTGACTTTGTTTTCATCAGTGCTATCACTATCCAGAAAGAATCCGTTAAAGAAATCATCACCAGATGTAAAGATATGGGTGTTAGAATTGTGGCTGGCGGTCCTCTTTTCACAGTTAGCCACGATGATTATGACGAAGTTGACCATCTGGTCCTCAATGAGGCTGAAATCACGCTTCCACTATTTCTGGAAGATTTGAGAAATGGATGTGCTGAACATATTTACACTTCTAATCGATGGGCTGATATAAATAAGACACCTGTCCCGCTCTGGGAATTGATAAGTATCAAGAAATATGCCTCAATGAACATTCAGTATTCGCGAGGATGTCCTTATGATTGTGAATTCTGCGATATTCCGATGCTCTACGGACACACACCGCGAATAAAGGATAAAGACCAGATATTAGAAGAGCTTGAAAGCCTATACTCACGAGGATGGAGGGATCAGATATTTTTTGTTGATGATAATTTTATCGGGAATAAAAAGAAGTTAAAAAACGAACTTTTACCTGCGGTAATTGAATGGATGAAGCAGAGAAGGAATCCTTTTACATTTGTCACACAAATATCTATAAATCTATCTGATGATGAAGAACTTATGCGATTGATGGTTCAGGCAGGATTTGATACGGTATTTGTTGGCATTGAAACCCCCAATGAAGAGAGTTTGGCCGAATGCGGCAAGTTTCTGAATAAGAATCGTGATCTGATCGCCAGCGTTAAAAACATCCAAAAGTCTGGCTTGCAGGTTGAGGGAGGGTTCATCGTCGGCTTTGATAGCGATCCACTCTCAATCTTTGAAAGTCAAATCAGGTTCATTCAGAAAAGTGAAATTGTCACGGCCATGGTTGGCCTATTAAATGCTCTTCGTGGCACAAGACTTCACCAGCGCCTTGAAAAGGAGAACCGATTGCTGAAAGATGATTCCGGTGACAACACAGACTGCTCAATCAACTTTATTCCTGAGATGAATCGCGAGACTCTCATCAAGGGATATAAAAAGATTCTCAGAACAATCTATTCTCCTGACTATTATTATGAACGGGTCAGGGGATTTTTAAAAAATTATAAGCCATTGCGTAAAAAGACGTTTCAATTTCGTTTCAGCTATTTAGGAGCGTTCCTTAAATCCATACTATTTCTGGGAATAATAGGAAAGGAAAGGTTTCATTACTGGAGACTTTTCTTCGGGACCATATTCAAACGGCCACGACTCTTCCTGCTGGCGATGAAGTTTGCGATTTATGGTTTCCATTTCCGTAGGTATTTTGATACATATCTTTAAGGGCGGGTGGCCCGGGATCCCGCCCCGGATTTAATCCGGGGTAATCCGCGGGTGGCCCGGGTTGCTTGCAACCCGGGTTTCCTCCGAAAGTTTATAGCATCCACTTATGCCCAGACATTACGATAATTACGCCTACGCCCACTACCTGACCTTTTCCTGTTACCGCCGTCTCTGGCTGTTCCGGGACGATGAATTATACAGTATGTTCGTTGACAACCTTGATGAATCTCGCCAACGCTGGGGATTCAAACTCTGGGCATTCGTCATTATGCCCACTCATGTTCATTTGCTCCTCTGGCCCCAGCCCGAAACTACCATTTCAAAGATCTTATTTGCTATAAAACGTCCTTTTGCAATTCAGGCAATAGACCATTTACGCGGGAATTGGCAATCAATTAGCGAGCACTTGATTATTAATAGGACCGGGCAGTCAGTCAGGAGGTTCTGGCAGGCTGGAGGCGGGTATGACAGGAATATATACGGCGAAGTGGCGCTTAGGAAAACTATAGATTATATCCATAATAATCCTGTTCGTCATAATCTGGTGAAAACAGTTACAGATTGGAAGTGGTCAAGTGCGCGGTTTTGGATGAATGGCAGAGAATATCCATTGAGGATGGATATTCCACCATTGTGATAAAGAGGAAACCCGGGTTGCGGACAACCCGGGCCACCCAATTAAGTAAGGCAACTTGCTATGCAGCACTGAAATCCACAAAATCCGACGAAGACAGAGGAGGTATTATTATGCAACGCTTTCTGACAATGCTGCTGCTCATCCTTGCGCCGGGCCTGCTGTATGCCCAGGATGGTGAGTGGACGCCGCTCAACGACGGCCTGGGCGACCGCCACGTATACACCATCGTCGCGCACCCTGAGGATCCCGATGTCCTTTATGCCGGCACGGCGGCCGGATTATACCGCTCCGACAACCGCGGCGAAGGCTGGCAGCAGATGTGCGGAGGTCTGCCGGTTCGTTCGGTCTGGGTATCACAGGACGGGAGGACCATAATGATCGCCCGCAGCGGAGGGTCACGTTCCGACGGTATCTGGATCTCCCGGAACGGTGGAGACTTTGAAGTGCTGACCTGGATACTGTGGCCCTCCTGGATCGCGGTTGATCCTGAGGACGAGGATAACATCTTCTGCGGCTCGCTGGAGCAGGGGTTCATGTATACCCTGGACGGAGGCGATGATAATTGGCCAGAGGCTAACGACGGCCTGGGAGATGGCGCTATCTACCACCTCAGTGTGAAGAACCTGGAGGATGAGACCTACCTGTTCGCCTCCACCGAGGATGGTCTGTTCCGCTGCGTGGTCGGTGACAGTATCGAGTGGTGGGAGGAGGCCGGCCCCCATAACCTTCCTGTGATGCAGACCGCCTTCAGCTTCGAGGAGGAAGAAGGCGTCTTCGCAGGGACCGGCGATGAGTCCGACTCGGACGGGCTTTACTACTCGGACGACCTCGGCGATGAGTGGGACGTGTTGAGATGGGCCTGGTATGTTCAGGCGGTGGAGACCATGCCCGAGCTGGTGGTAATGGCTTCCACTGAAATCGGGGTTCAGCGCTCCATCGACGGCGGCGAGAACTGGACCGAGATGAACGAGGAGCTGGACGACTTCGACATCACCGACCTGATGCTGCAGAGGGTCGGGGATGAGCTCTTGTGTTACTGCACCAATGACGGCGATGGCATATTAGTTTACCCCATCCCCCTGCATGATGTGCCACCGTCACACTTCGACCTGCTGGAGCCCGAGGACAGCACTGTGGTTGACGATCTGGAGGTGACTTTCGTGTGGGAGACATCTGGAGACCCCGACGGTGAGGTCACCTATATAGGGTGGCTCCGAAACAGAGAGGATTCGCTGTTTGTAGCTGGTCTGGATACTACAGAACTGACGGTCGAGCTGGATTCGCTGGATATCGACTTTAACGAGGGCAATACGGTGACCTGGTGGATCCTGGCAGTTCAGGATGAGGACACGGTGGAGTGCAACCAGCGTTTTTCCTTTTTCATCAGGACGATGCCTCGACCTCCGTCGCCTTTTGGCCTGCTGGAACCGGCTGATGACGATACACTCGACCCGCCTGATGAGGGACGGATAACATTCAGTTGGGAGGAGTCGGTGGATCCCGATCCCGATGACACGGTCAGCTATACGTGGTGGGTCCGCTTTGAGGATGATTCCGTGGCATTCGCTGATCTGCAAGATACCGAACTGACGGTTGATCTGGACACCGTATTCGTGGCTGAACGTGAGTTCACCTGGTGGGTTCTGGCCTGTTCATCGCCGGATACGGTTGAGTGCAGTGAGAGGTTCAGATTCTTCATAAGGCCGGAAGACCAGCCACCGTCCCACTTTTCCCTGTTAAGCCCCCTGGATGGGGATACACTCCACACGACGCTGGTGACCTTCAGATGGGAGGCGTCCGAAGATCCTGATCCCGGGGATGAGGTGCTTTACAACTGGGAGATGACCTTTGACGAGTGTGTAGAAACCAGAGAGGGGTTGGATACTACTGAACTGATCTTAAATCTTGAAGAGATGGAGGTTTGGGGGGATGTATCCTGGAGCGTAAGAGCGGTATCCGGAGACCTGGTCACGGACTGCAACGCCCAGTTCTCCTTCTGGTATGAACTGGTTTCCGTCAGAGAAGATCATAATGTCTCGGTAGCCGACTTCTGCCTCCATCCGGCATATCCGAATCCCTTTAACAGCCGGGTCGCTATTAACTTCCATCTGCGACAACCGGCACAGGTGACGCTTCAGGTGATCGACCCTCTGGGCCGGGTATTCGATGAACTGATCAGTTATCGATGGCTTGAGACCGGGGAGCACAGTATCACTTGGGATGCCGGTGACGCAGCGGCGGGCAGCTATCTGGTGCGGCTTATAGCCGGCGGGAAGATTCTGACGAGGCGGATCGTTCTGGTCAGGTAATCCGGCGACTGATGAATCCCCCCTTCCCCCCTTAGTAAGGGGGGAAGGGGGGATTTGTTTTTACTGTCATCCCGCACCGGTGGAATGACACTATATTGGTTTCCTGATTGTCACGTGAGGACACGTGACAGCACTTAAATAATTAAAGAGATGAGATAAAATGAATATAAAATCCATAAAAGAACTGGTAAAAGGGGAAGTCTGGCGGCAGTGTTCAGAAAGACTTAAGGGAGAAGAGGCGACAGAGGTCCTTCACAAACTTTTCGATCACATAGTGCTTGCTCTGGCGACAAGAATAGATAATGTCAAGACAGATGATGGTAAGACCATCTCTTTTTTCTCGAAGGGGCGGGAATTTTTAACGATTAATATAACTCGCAAAGATTTGCGCATTTACATCCATCCTGCAGCTCGCGCATTCTTTGATCCGGAGGCAGGGTTTCAGGTTGAAAAATTCAGATTCTGGGATGGTTCATACCATAAATCATCCGGCAAATATCGGGCAATGAGTATGTGGATTTCTAAAATGAAGTATATCCCGGGCGTTAAAGAAATCATAAAATATATCCCCGAAACTCTAAATGATGTAAATAAATGATTACTTCATTCTCATTAATC
>MWJR01000140.1 GCA_002127415.1 Calditrichaeota bacterium AABM5.125.24 | reverse complement strand
GTGCGAAAAGCATAAAATACAAGTATAAAATGAACCCCTTAATAATCCTGGATCAGGAAAAATCTGAGGATGTGGAACAACTCCTGTATTCCCATCCCATAGATAGCTTCTATTTGACTGAATTTGCCCTTTACTCAATATGTCTCGTTCTCATAAGACACAAAATGCATAATGTCCTGACAAGGTTGACAGATGATCTGCCGGCAGAGGGGGGCGTTCATTTAGTGCGCCTGGACCTGCCCGAGATAAAGGAAGTCAGCAAGGCGGCGCAAAGATTCGATCTCGACTTTTATGATGACTATCAATACATCGCTGCCGAAAAATACAATCTGACAATTATCAGTTTCGACGCCGACTTCGACCGCACAGAACTGGGGCGTAAGACACCAGCGGAGGTGCCTGGAATATGAAAACTATCGACATGCGTTATTTTGCGTTTCTAACGGACCGGCTTAAGGGTGATGTTAAGGATGTAAGCAGTGCTGGAGATGTTGAACAACTCAGAGTAAAGTATCTTGGTCGCAAAGGACTGCTTTCAAAGGCTTCCCAGAATTTCAAACTTATAGAAGAACCTGATGATCGGAGATTTTACGGTCGTGGGTTCTCTGAATTCAAGAAATTTGCAACCTCTGTAATAGAAGAGCTTCAAGCAAAGTATCAGGATGAGAAGCGCATAGATAAAGTCGATCTGACCCTGCCCGGACGGCGCGACTTCTCAGGCGGACTCCATCCGCTGACCCAGGTCCTCGAAGAGATAATAGACATCTTCCGCGGGATGGGGTTCACGGTCGAGACCGGCCCTGAGGCCGAGACCGTCTATTACAACTTTGACGCCCTCAACACCCCGCACTGGCATCCGGCACGCGACCTGACTGACACCTTCTATCTCGACATACCCGGAGATGACAAACTGAACTGGCTGCTGAGGACCGAGACCTCACCGGTGCAGATACGGGTGATGGAACGCAAGAGACCGCCCATCCGGATCATCGCCCCGGGACGAACATACCGCAAGGACAAGCCCGACGCGACGCACTCCCCGGTCTTTATGCAGGTCGAGGGGCTCTATGTCGATAAGGGGGTGACCTTCGCCGACCTGAAGGGAACCGTGGTGGCTTTCTACCGGGCGCTGTTCGGACCGGAGACCGATTCCCGATTCCGCCCGCACTTCTTCCCCTTCACCGAGCCGTCGGCCGAGGTGGACGTGAGTTGTCTTTTCTGCAGGGGCGAGGGCTGCCGGGTATGCAAGGGGTCGGGCTGGCTCGAGATGGGCGGCTCGGGGATGGTCGATCCCAACGTCCTCGAAGGGGTCGGCATCGACCCGGAGGTCTATTCCGGCTGGGCATTCGGCCTGGGCATCGAACGCATCGCGATGCTCAAATACGGCATCGAGGACATAAGGCTGTTCTATGAAAACGACATTCGGTTTTTGGAACAGTTCGATTAGTCGACAAATCATTTTTAGTCATGAAAATCTCCTACAACTGGCTGCGTGAGTTCGTTGATTTCCTCCAATCACCTGAAGAGCTCGCCGAGCTTCTGACCCGCATCGGTCTGAATGTCGATGCGATAGAAGAGGTCGGCGCGCAGTGGAGAGGGGTGGTGGTCGGGAAGGTGCTCGCCTGTGAATCTCTTCCGGGCAGCGCCTATCTGAAGCTCTGCCAGGTCGATGCCGGCACCGGCGAGAAGCTCCCCATCATTTGTGGCGCGCCTAACATCGCGCCGGGGCAGATTGTGCCGGTGGCGCTGGTGGGAGCTGAACTGCCGGGAGGCTTCAAGGTCGGCGAACGCACCCTGCGCGGCGTCCTATCGCGGGGGATGATATGCAGCGAGAAGGAGCTGGGTATCGGTGAAGATGCAGAGGGGATACTGGCGCTGGAAGACCCCCCCCCTACTCCCCCCTGCAATAGCAGGGGGGGTGAAATTCCTTTCAAGATAGGGGCACCGCTCGAGGAATACGTCGGCCTGAAGGACTGGGTCTTCGACATCGAGGTCACCATCAACCGCGGCGACTGCCTGTCTCACCTGGGCGTGGCGAGGGAGGTATCGGCAGCCACAGGGCCTGAGCTGAAGCTGCCGCCGGTCGATCTGGAGGAGATTGACGAACAAACGGCAGATAAAGTCACGGTAGAGATCCTCGCTCCGGACAGATGCCCCCGCTATTCGGCACGGATGGTGAAGGGGGTAACCATCGGTCCCTCGCCCCTGTGGATGCGTGAGCGGCTGCGGAGCGTCGGCATCCGGCCGATTGCCAACGTGGTTGACGTGACAAACTACGCCCTGATGGAGCTCGGTCACCCCCTGCACGCCTTCGACTATGACCTGGTCAGCGAGGGAAAAATCATAGTCCGCACCGCCGGGGAGGGCGAGAGGTTCATCACCCTGGACGAAGAGGAGCATACCCTCACCTCAACCGACCTCCTCATCGCAGACCCGGAGAAGCCGGTCGCCCTGGCCGGGGTGATGGGCGGGTTGAACAGCGGGATCAAGGCCGATACCAGCGAGGTCCTGCTCGAATGCGCCTACTTCAATCCGGTCGGCATCCGTCTCACCTCGCGCGACCGAGCCATCGGCAGCGAGTCGTCCTACCGGTTCGAGCGTGGGGTCGATCCGGAGATGACCATCTTCGCAGTGAACCGGTCGGCCTACCTGATCCGTCAACTGACCGGGGGCGAGGTCTTGAAGGGCATTGTGGATAACTATCCGCAGCCCTGGCGCCCCCGGAAGATAAACCTCCGTCCCGGGAGGGTGAACGCGCTGCTGGCCACCGACATTGAACCAGCTGAGATGACCGGATACCTGCAGGCGCTCGGCTGCGGTGTTGACATAAAGCCCTCCCCCCCCCCGGAAACCGGGGTTGGGATCAGGGAAAAGGCCACAATCAAGGTGACCACCCCCTCCTGGCGGCACGACCTGGAGCGTGAGATCGACCTGGTGGAGGAGGTCGCCAGGCTGCACGGCTACGACCGGATCGGTGTGGCGGATACCTCCGCCGTTCCGCTGTCTGTAGATACCGAGCGGGAACAGTCCAGGCGGCTGGTTCAGCGGTTCAAAGGAGCCCTGGTGGAGCTCGGCCTGCACGAGGCGATCAACTTCTCCCTGGTGCCGGGCACCGACTCCGAGCGATTCCCCGACGGACGGCAACCGGTGATCCTGAAGAACCCGTTGAGCGAGGATATGTCCCGGCTCAGAACCAGCCTGGGGCCCTCGCTGCTGCGCGCCGCCGAACGCAGTCTGAGGGCCGGGTGTGCCGATATCAGGCTGTTCGAATGGGGCAAGTGCTTCCGGATGGAAGAGGGACAGGCCGCCGAAGGATACAAGCTGGCTGGGGTGATTGCTGGGACAGTTCGGCCATCATCGTGGATTGAAAAAGCCCGACCGTTCAACATCCACGATATGAAGGGGATGATAGAACAGCTCAGTAGTAAGATTTCGCTTGACAAGGTGAACTATATTTATTATGATATACCAGAGTATCTGAAGATTGGTGGGTGCATTGCGATTGGGGAGGGTGACGGGCAGCGCATAATCGGCCGGTTCGGACAGATGCAGCCGGCTGTAAGCGATCAATTCGGGCTCGACCTCCCGGTCTGGTATTTCGAGATGGACGGTGGCCGGCTTCTCGGCCTGGCAGGCGCCGTCCCACACTACCGGCCTCTGCCGCGTTATCCGGCGGCGCTCAGAGACCTCTCCTTCATCATCGACGAGGATCTGAGTGCGGACCGGCTGGAGGAGGTTATCCGGAAGTTCGGTGGCGAACTGCTTGAAGGGGTTGAACTGTTCGACCTCTTCCGAGGCAAGGGGATTCCTCCCGACAAGAAGTCGCTGGCCTATCACCTTACCTTCCGCAGCGCAGAACGAACGCTTTCAGACAGCGAGATTGACCAATCTGTGGGAGCCGTGATCGAGGCGGCGTCACGTCATCTCGGTGCGGCGCTGCGGTCGCAATGACCCAATCAGGCCTCAGCTCAGGATATGGAATTTAAGAGCCTTGACGACCTTGAGCGCCAGGTGCACAGGCTGCTTGAGCAGTTCCGAGCGGTTAAGCAGGAGCGAGACGATCTGGCCGCACGGGCTGAACGCCGGGAGGCGGAGGTAGCCGAAGTGCGCCGTGCTAACCAGAGGCTGCGCAAGGAGATCGCGAAAGCACAACGCAACTCCCCTGATACTGAAAGGGAGGAGCAGATCAAGGCAAGAGTGGATGAGCTGCTGGCCAAGTTGGAAGGTTTCTAAAGCCGGCCCCGGAACAAGGGCAGGCGGGATCTCCGCTGCAGACCGATTTGCCGGCGGCGAACCTCTAACACCCCTGTGCATCATCAGGTAGATGACTGATCAGGAACACCAGAACCAGGCAGTAAAGGTCACCATATACGGACAGGAATATCCTATCCGTGGTCACGGAGACGATGTATATATTAAACGTGTGGCTCGTTATGTCGATGAACGGATGGCACAGATTGAAGAGAGAACATCCATCAGTTCACCAATCCGTCTGGCGATCCTGGCGGCTCTGAATATCGCCGATGAACTTTTTTCACTTCAACAAGAGAAGGATCGGATTCTGAGCGAATTTGAGGAGAAGGCCCGCGAGCTCTCCGAGCATCTAAATCAGGGGATGAACGAGGTTTAGCCTTTAATCAAGCCGAACGGGCGACCCGCAAGGTCTAAAGATGACCCGCCCTTGTTGCCAGTTCCTAAAAAGAACCAACAGTCAGAACCTAGGGAGCACGTCGCTTAACGTCAATTGCCGGCCGCGCTCCACCCAGAAGTGGGTGGATTCCGGTTAATTCGGACAGCGGAAGCGAGACACGTTCAGGGCGGCACCCACTGTATCGATATAGGTTCTTCTTTATGGAACGGCCGGGGCGGGTTTATCTCTCTTACCAAACCCTGATAATAAAATGCTGAACACACTGATCCTGCTGCTGGGTATTGTTCTTTCCGGTGCGGTGTTGTTCCTGGCCGGCTGGTTCGCCAAAGGACGGATCGATAGGCTGCGGCTGGTCTCAGCTGACGAACAGGCCCGGCAGCTCCTCGATGAAGCCAAGAAGAGCTCCGAGAGTCTCAAGCAGGAGAAGCTTCAAGAGGTTCAAAACGAACACCTGCGGATCAAGACCCAGCTTGAGAACGACTTTGAGACCAAGCGCGCCGAACTGAACCGCCTGGAGCGACAGCTCCGCGAACAGGAACGCACAACCGCCCAAAAGTCGGACAATCTGGATCGACGGACCAAGGAGCTCAAAAAGCTCGAGCGCGAACTAAAGGAACAGACACGCCGGCTCGAAACCGATCAAGCACAGCTCCAACGAACACAGGAGGAGGTCTCAAAGAGGCTCGAACAGGTGGCCAGGATGAACCGCGAGGAGGCGGTGCTCTGCCTTCGGGAGGAGCTGCTCGACCACGCCAAACAGGAGTGTGCTGAGTCGGTCAAGGAGATGTTCGACCGAGCCCGGCTCCAGGCCAACCGCGAGGCCAAGGAGATCATCGTCCAGGCAATCCAGCGTTCGGCCGCCGATCACTCCACCGAGACCACCGTCACCGCAGTCAATATCCCGAATGACGAGATAAAGGGGCGCATCATCGGCCGCGAGGGGCGTAACATCCGCGCCTTTGAGGCGGCCACCGGCGTTGAGGTCATCATCGACGACACTCCGGAGGCCGTCACCCTGTCCGGCTTCGATCCCTTCCGGCGGGAGGTGGCCCGGCTGGCGCTGGAGAAGCTTATCGCCGACGGTCGCATCCACCCGGCGCGTATCGAGGAGGTGGTCAACCGGTCGGTTCAGGAGCTCGAGGAGCGGGTGATCCAGCTCGGTGAACAGGCCGCTCTGGAGGCCGGTGTTGACAGCCTTCATCCCGAGCTTATCCGTCATCTGGGGAAGCTTCATTACCGCACAAGCTACGGTCAGAACGTGCTCAGGCACTCCATAGAGGTCGCCCGGCTGACGGCGTTGATGGCCGCCGAGCTCGAACTCGACAGCAAGCTGGCCTCGCGGGCCGGACTGGTGCACGACATCGGCAAGGCCATCGACCGCAGCGCCGAAGGCACCCACACCGAGCTGGGGGTCGAGCTGGCCAAGCGCTACCGCGAACCGAAGGTGGTGCTGAATGCCATCGCCGCCCACCACGATGACGTCGAAGCGACATCGCTCATAGCCTGCCTGGTTCAGGCGGCTGATGCCATCTCAGGCGCCCGCCCGGGAGCTCGTCGTGACAGCCTCGAGGGGTATATTAAGCGGCTCGAAAAGCTCGAGGAGCTCGCCAACTCCTTCACCGGAGTCTCGAAGACCTTTGCCCTTCAGGCCGGCCGCGAAATCCGGGTTATGGTCGAAAATGACAAGGTCTCCGACGCCCAGGCCGAACAGCTGTCACATGATATCGCCCTGCGCATACAGGACGAGCTCGAATACCCCGGTCAGATCAAGGTAACCGTCATCCGCGAGTTTCGGGCGATTGAGTTCGCCCGCTGATAACCCTGCCAATATGGCGATGAACAATGAGTAATGAATGATGGACAATGAATAATCCCCGTTCATCATTCATTTCAACTGTCATTGCGAGCGAAGCGAAGCAATCTTTGGAGCAAATAAATCGCCTTGGTGTTTCACGTCTCGCGGTGACATGAATAACATTGCTAACCGTTCATTGTTCATCATTCTTCGATCGTCATCTTTCGCCAGATTTACCCGGTCGTGACCGCAAATCCAGACTTAAGCAACCTTCTCGTAAGGGGTGGTAAAATCTTCGGAGGTCCTGCCCCCGCTGCACCGGAATGGTGCGAAGCGGTGCTGGTCAGGGAAGGTAAAGTGACTGCGGTAGGGGGATCGGACGAACTCCGCTCGGAAGCGGGCGAAATCCGGGAGGTGGATCTCGATGGAGCGCTGTTGCTGCCCGGGTTGTGCGACGCCCATATGCACATGGCCTCGGGTGGCGCCTCGATTGGAAAAGTCGTCTTGGCAGGATTGGATCTGACCGGGGTGCAGCAAGCCCTGCGGGAGGCAGCGACAGACTGGAGGAAGGGGGAAACCAGTTGGAATAAGACCTGTGACTGGATTGAAGCCACCAACTGGGAGCCGGCTCGCTGCAGGCTGGAGGCGTCGGTTCTCGACCAGATCACATCCGAGCGGCCGCTGCTTGTGTTCTCACGAGATCGCCATAGCTGCTGCTGCAACAGTGCCGCCCTGAAACTGACCGGTATAACCGCCGACACACCCGACCCACCGGGAGGAGCTATCGGTCGTTCGAGTGGCAGCCGACCGAACGGACTGCTTTACGAAAACGCTATCGGGCTGGTCGTTGCAGCCCTGCCGGAATCGGACACCGCCACCTGGCGCAGGTTCATACTTGAGGCGCAGGAATACCTCTTATCGCTGGGGCTGACGGCCGTCAGCGAGGTGCTCACCTCCGGCACCGAAACAGTCTTCCGCGACCTTGACCGAAGCGGGGAGCTTATCCTCGACATAGACGGTTGGCTGCGGATTGAGAACTGGTCCACCGGGGAGCCTCCGCCGCCTGACGGGGACAGATTCCACCTGAGGACAATCAAGCTCTTACTGGACGGTGCCTTCGGTTCGGGAACCGCCGCACTGGAGCAGCCGTTCACCGACTCACCGGACAGTAACGGTATGCTGTTATATTCAGATGAGGAGCTAATTGAGCTTGTCCTTCCGGCTGTGAAAGCGAGCTGGAGGCTGGCCCTGCATTCCATCGGCGACCGGGCGGTGGCGCAGGCCTGCCGGATTCTGGCCCGGCTTCCGCGCGTGGATTCAGCCCCGCACCGGATTGAGCACGTTCAGCTTCTGCCTGAGGAGGGTATTCAGTCTCTGGTGCGGAGCGGAGCGACAGCCTCGGTGCAGCCGGTTCACCTGATTGACGACCAGCCGTGGCTGCCCCTCAGGATCGGCGCCGAGCGCTGTCGTCGTTCGTTTGTCTGGCGCTCGCTGCTCGATGCCGGTGTCACAGTGGCTCTGGGGAGCGACTGGCCGATTGCGTCCGCAGACCCGCTTCTGAACCTTCACGCGGCTATCAACCGCTGCGGCTTCAACCAGGAGCCGCAGCCAGATTTCGACCTGGCTGAGGCCCTCCCGCCTTACGACGCCGTCCGAGCCGCAACCCACGGCTGGGCTGCAGCGGCGGGGGGCCAGGGTCACAGAGGGTCCATAGTGCCGGGGCAGACGGCCGACTTCACCGCTGTTGCCGGGGTCTCGGAAGACCTGCGCGACTGGTCCGGAGCAGAGGTAACGATGACGTTCTGTCAGGGAAAGGCGGTTTTTCAGAAATGAAGCGAGCAAAATGATGAAAACAAGGATGTCCCCTGTCGTAGGCATCAGCGCCAATATCAGCCTGGCCGATGATGAGAAACGGTCATTCTCAAAGGGCACTGAGCTCCATTATCTTCAGGAGCATTACATAAGGTTCGTTGAAGCAGGGGATGGCATCCCACTGCTGCTGCCGCCGCTTGAGGACCTTGATATGATTCCGGCCCTGATCCAGCGGCTGGGCGGCCTCATCGTCAGCGGCGGTGTGGATGTGGATCCTTCGCTCTACGGCGAAGCGAACACCCATTCCAAGGGCTGTGATCTGAGGCGGGACAGGTTCGAGACAGCCCTGATCCGGGAGGCGCGACGCCAGGATCGAGCCATACTATGCATCTGTCGCGGGATTCAGGTCCTGAATATCGCTCTCGGGGGCAACCTTTACCAGGATATCCCGACCCAGATTAAGGGAGCGCTGCGTCATCACCGGTGGGAGGATGGAAAGGAAACGCTTCACCAGACGAGGCTGACCCGAAAGTCAGTGCTCACCGAGTTGTTCGGGCAGGAGGAGATAAACACCAACAGCAGCCATCACCAATCCGTCCGCGAGGTGGGGGAGGGGCTGGTGGTGCTGGCTGAGGCGGCGGATGGTGTTGTGGAGGCCGTCGAGTGCCCCGAGGACCGATGCACCATCGGCGTCCAGTGGCACCCGGAACGGATGCTGAAAGACCCGAAGCAGGTTGAACTGGCAAGGTGGTTTGTGAATCAGGCAAAATGTGAAAAGGCAAAGAAACGATTGAAATAGAGGCGAGATTCTGGCATTATCTTGGTTTTAATTTTAGGTTGAACATTTACGTATAATCCGCCTGCGGCGGATGGCGGTCAGAGCCTGCACCAGCGAAAGCTGGGGAATGACCGCCCCACTGGTTCAAATCTCTTTTCAGCTTCTTATTATAACTTGACGGTCGGATAGTTGAATTACGCCGCCTTCATCAAAGGACTATCTGGGGGGGGGCTTAGACCCGCCTATCTCTTCGCAGGAAAGGAAGGTTTCCTGGCGGAAAGCGGTGTTAAAGCCTTGGTGGATAAGCTCCTGACGCCCGAGGAACAGCAACTGAACCTGGCGACCTGCTACGGACGAGACGCCGCCGGGCTGACTGAAGCGCTGACCACCCCTCCCTTCATGGCCTCACGACGCGTTACCATCGTCAAGCAGGCGCAGGATCTGACCGACCGGAATCTCGACGCAGTGGTGGCATACCTGCAGTCACCCCCCGCTGACGGCTGTCTGATCCTCTGGGCGGGGCAGATGGACAAGCGGCGCAGCTTCTTCAAGCGTGTCGATGGACTGGTTGATATGGTTGACTGCGCCGCACCGAAAGGCCGACAACTGGTGCAATGGATGGTGGACTATGTGGCTCGCTGGGACAAGCGGCTCGATGATGAGGCCATCGGGCGGCTCTCGACCATCAACTGGCCAGGCCTGCGGGAGCTGGCCGGCGAGCTCGACCGGCTGACCCTCCTGGTCGGTGGCGAACCTGATATCAGAGCCGGGGACATCGAGGAGCTTGGCGGTGGTTCGTTTGCATTCGAGATGTGGCGCCTGACCGATGCGGTCGGCGCCGGCAACCTCGCCGCCGCCTTGGGAGCCACTGGGAACCTCCAGCGCTGGAGTGCCAAGCCGCGCGATGTGCCGATGAAGATTGTCTCCTCCCTGTTTTACCTGTTCCGTCGGCTCTGGCTGATCAAATGGTCGCTGGAGCATAAGCAACTGCAGCAGGCGAAGGAGGCGGTCGGTCTGCAGCCCTTTGTGTTCAATCGCTACCTCGACTCCACACGCGGATCGACGCTCGATGCCATCACAGAAGGGATTTTTCGAATAATGGAGGCCGATATGAACATCAAGCGCGGTCTGCGTCCACCAGACCTTGAGGTCAACCTGCTGGTGACAGAACTGACCAAACTATGGGGACATCATACTTAATATAGCTTAAACACACGAATTTATTCATAATTAAATATGGTGTCCCCGGAATTACAAAACAAGGTCAGCGATGAGGAGCTTATCCACCGCTTCCAGGGTGGCGAGAAGGAGGCTTACGATGAGCTGGTCAGCCGCTTCAGCGGACCGCTCCTCAACTTCATCTATCGGATCATCGGCGATATTGCCTTCGCTGAAGACCTGTTGCAGGAGACCTTCATCCGGTTGTGGCTCAATCGAGACAGCTACCGCGAGATCGCCCGCTTCTCGACCTGGCTATACACCATAGCCGGTAACCTGGCCAAGTCCGAGTTGCGTCGCAGGCGCGTCCGGCGGTGGCTGTCGCTAAGCACAGACAACCAGGAACGAACCCTCGAACTGCCTGACCCCTCCGCTGACCCCCATCGAGATCTCGAACGACGCAACATCCGGCGTCGGGTCGAGGAGGAGATACGCAGGCTGCCGAGAGTTTTTCGCGAGGTTATTGTGCTGCGGGATATTCAGGAACTTTCTTATGAGGAGATAGGTTCAATACTTCAGATACCGTTAGGAACGGTCAAATCCCGCGTCAACAGGGGTCGTCGGAAGCTTCAGCAGCGGCTCAAGGACCTGCTGTGACGCTAAAATTATGTAGGGGCGCATGGCAGTGCGCCCGTTAAAAGGAGCATAATGGTATCTTGCGAACAGTTTGAGAGTAACTTCGAGGCCTGGAAATCGGACAAACTTTCCCCGGAGTTGCAGACGGAGATGAGCCGCCACGCCTCTGAGTGCCCTTACTGCGGTGCTCTGTGTGGGGATACCGTCCGGCTTAGAGCTCTGCTCGGTTCGCTGCCGAAGCTGGAACCGTCCCCCGGATTTGAATTCCGCCTCCGGAACCGCCTTAAGGAAAGGATGACGCCGGAAACCGAGAGGAGACGTGGATACCGTCGGATACCACGCTGGGCCGCACTGGGAGCTGGACTGGCGACCGGGGTGGTAATCGGTGTGGTAATACTGGCGCCGTCCGATAAGGAGACCCCGGGACTTAACGGCATATCGCCGTCTGCACCGGCTATAGCGCTGAGCGAACCGGGGATTATGCCGGCTGAGGACACCCTCGCCGGGCCGACCGATACAGCTTCTGTGCCAGAGCCGCTATTCAGCCCTGACCGCCATTCACAGGCCGTTTCGACCGAACGATAGGTCAACATGAGCAGCTCGGACACTCCTGTCCGAGCATCCCCCTCTAATTCGACTTTGACCGGACACTATTGTCCGGTCTGTTTGATTTTGATTGCTTAAAATCGATATTTTTATTAATATGCTAACCGTAGGGGCGCACGGCTGTGCGCCCTAATATACCGACCGGGTTGCGAACCCGGCACGGCGGGCAAATAATTCTGGTGGCGCGGGTCTCCGTGCCCGCGCTCTTAGTTCCGGCGGGTTAAGAACCCGGTGCGGCGTGAGAAAGGAAATAAATGGCAAAAGGAAAAACCTTCGCTGACAAGGCGATGAAGGGCCTGAAACCCAAGGAAGAGTCCGAGGTCTACAAGGTTATCACCGCACGGGTGACACCCAAAGGCACAGTGCGCTACGAGACCCGCGTCGTCAAGGTCGGCAAAGATGATAATGAGAAGGAGCTGCTCGGCCTCTGACCCTGCATGACCCGGCAACCGAATGTCATTGCGAGCGTGTATTGGTGTCATTGCGAGCGAAGCGAAGCAATCCAAAACGAATCCTGGCCGCCACCAACAACCCGGACAAGCTCCGTGAAATCAGGCGGATCCTGAACGATTCAGGATGGGAGGTGGCGGGACTGGATCAGTTTCCCCCTTACCCTGAGCCGCTTGAGGGGGGGCTAACCTTGCTCGACAACGCCCTTCGGAAGGCGCGGGAGGGGTTTTCACGCACCGGATTCTACGCCCTGGCCGACGATACCGGCCTGGAGGTGGATGCCCTCGATGGTCGCCCCGGGGTGTTGTCGGCACGCTATGCGGGAGAAGACGCATCCTACAATGACAATGTGTCGCTTCTGTTGCACGAACTCGACGGCGTTCCACACGATAGACGAACCGCGCGCTTCCGGTGTGTGATGGCGCTGGTGGGGCCGCAGCTTGAGAGGTGGTGGGAGGGAACCGTTGAGGGAGTTATCCTGACTAAACCTCGCGGTTCCAGCGGCTTTGGCTACGACCCGATCTTCTGGTCCCCCGAGCTCGGAATGACCTTCGCCGAGGCCACCCCCGACCAGAAGAACCGCGTCAGCCACCGCAGCCGGGCCCTTAGAGGGATGGTCAAGGAATTCTGGGGATACCATACTTAATTATATAAATAAATTCGTAAGTATCCGGCAATATCGATAATTAAGTATGGTATCCCCAGAATTCCCTTAAATGTTAAAGCGCATATTCCTGAAAAAATCGATATTTAGAACAATGCCTGAAAGCATTTTCGTGACTTAGCTGTAGTCGGGGCTGTCTCAGCCCCGACTACAACATTCTTGAACGAGGTTTCTTTCAAGCACTGTTATAGTAAGTCACATACACTCCAATTAAGATATGAAGCGGATCTACTTCGACCACAGCGCCACCACTCCGGTTGATGAACGGGTTGCTGTAGTGATAAACGAATTCATGCTGGAGAAGTTCGGCAATCCCTCCAGCATCCATTCTTTCGGCCGCGAGGCCAAGGTGGCCCTCGAAGAGGCGCGCGAGCAGGTGGCTCTGCTGCTGAACTGTTCGCCCGAGGAGGTCTATTTCACCAGCGGCGGCACTGAGTCGGACAACATCGCCCTCATAGGCTGCGCCTTGCAGCACCGGGAACGCGGAGACCACGTGGTGATTAGCAACGTCGAGCATCCAGCCGTCCGCAACAGCGCCGAGGAACTTGAGAGACTTGGGTTCAGCGTCTCCTTTGTGGCTGCCGACCGCCACGGCGAGATACATACTGGGGCGGTGGCAGAGGCGCTGACCGACCGCACCATCCTGGTGTCGGTGATGCACGTGAACAACGAGATCGGCACCGTAAGCGATATCGGCGCCATAGGGGCTCTGGTGCGCGAGCGCGGGATAATCTTCCACACCGACACCGTTCAGTCGTTCGGAAAGATGCCTGTCGATGTCCAGGCAATGGCGATCGATATGGCAGCCATCTCCGGCCACAAGATCTACGGTCCGAAGGGGGTCGGAGCGCTGTTCATCCGCCGGGGAATCCGGATTCATCCAAGGGTCTTCGGGGGGCATCACGAGCGTGACATCCGAGCCGGAACCGAAAACCTATCCGGCATTGTCGGACTGGGGAAGGCAGCCCTCCTGTGCCGGGATGAGATGGAGGGCGAGGCCAGGCGGTTGACTGACCTGAGGGAAGAACTCTACAGAAGGCTCACCGATGAACTCGACGGTGTGACCCTGAACGGACACCCTACCCATCGCCTGCCGGGGAACCTGAACCTGACCTTCCACAGCCTCGAAGGGGAGTCGATACTTATGGCGCTCGACCTGGAGGGGATCGCCGTATCAACCGGTTCAGCCTGTTCATCGGGTTCAAACGAGCCGTCACCGGTTCTGACCGCAATTGGACTTTCGCCCGAAGAGGCGCAGTCCTCGCTGCGAATAACCCTCGGCAGGGAGAACACCGAACAGGATATTGACTACGCCGGGCGGGTCATAATCGACGTGGTCAACCGCCTGCGGGCCACTGCCGGGGCGGAGCTTCCGGCGTGAAACTACGTGTCCCGGATTCCTCGAATCCGGGTTCTTATGGAGATTATTCCCATTCTCGATGAAATCGAGTGCTGGTGTCAGATGAGGACACCTGACACCACACCACAACCGACAATCGATAATTGACAATTCCGGATAAAAGGCCCTCCGTGGCGGTGGCGATGAGCGGGGGGGTTGACTCTTCGGTGGCGGCGGCACTTCTGGTCGAAGCCGGACACCGGGTGGTGGGGTTCACACTCAAGCTGTGGGACTCCGAGGACGAAGAGCAGGATCAGAAGGTCTGCTGCGCGGCAGTGATGGCCCGCGATGCCGCGAGGGTATGCGGTATCCTCGGCATACCCCACTACACCCTCGACCTGCGCCAGCAGTTCCGGCGGGAGGTGGTCGAGCATTTCGAGCGGGATTATATGACCGGGCGGACACCAAACCCCTGCGTGCACTGCAACTCACGGGTCAAGTGGGGAACCATGTGGGACAAGGCACGGCAGTTGGGGCTGGAGAGAATCGCCACCGGTCACTACGCCAGGATCGAGTCCGCCTCTGACGGCACGACCCGACTGATGCGTGGAAGCGACCTGAACAAGGAACAGTCGTATTTCCTCTGGGAGATACCCTCTCATCTTCTCGCAGTGACCATCCTCCCGTTAGGCGATATGACCAAGTCCCGGGTGCGGGCTGAGGCGCGTCGGTTAGGTCTGCCGGTATCAGAAAAGGGGGAGAGCCAGGAGGTCTGCTTCATCCCAGGGGACGAGTATCGCGAATGGCTGCTCAGGCGTCGGCCTGAGCTGACCAGGGGCGAGTTGGCCGGTGAGATGGTGGACGCCTCAGGAACGGTCCTGGGGCGGCATTCGGGTTACCCGCTGTTCACCATCGGTCAGCGCAAGGGGCTCGGACTTGGAGGCGGAAGAAAGCTATACGTCACCGGCATCGACCCGGATACCCGACGGGTCAGGGTAGGTGAAGAGCCGGATCTCGACAGGTCTGAATTCAGAGTCGGTGAAGTCAACTGGCTGACCGATATATCCCCATCTATGTCTTTGCGAGCGAAGCGAAGCAATCTTACTGAGAATAGATTGCTTCGGCGCAATGCGCCTCGCAGTGACAAAGAGGATCTCCCGGACAATGTAATTGATAACCTGGAGGTCAAGATCCGCTATCGCGACCCGGGGGTCCCGGTCAGGGTATCAACGGATGGGAACGGTGGGTTGAAAGTCACCACCCGCAGTCCGGTGCGAGCCGTGACACCGGGTCAGTCTGCCGTGTTTTACCGGGGTGATGAGGTCGTGGCAGGGGGGATAATAATCGATTGACGATTGTCGATTGACAATGGTCGAAGATCGATGGATAATGAACAATGAGTAAAATGAGCCGCAGTGAAAGTTCACCAGTAACGGTCAACGACATCCTGGCGATGAAGCGCCGGGGTGAGAAGATAGTGGCGCTGACCGCCTATGATGCCACCTTCGCCAGGCTTGAGGACGAGGCCGGGGTGGACATCATCCTGGTCGGTGATTCTCTGGGGATGGTCATCCAGGGTTGTGAGAGCACCCTGCCGGTGACGCTGGATGATGTCATCTATCACACCCGGGCCTGTTCCCGCGGCGTCAAGCGGGCGCTGCTGGTGGCCGATATGCCGTTTATGAGCTACCAGGCGTCGATCGAGCAGGCGCTGCGGGGCGCCGGTCGTTGCCTCAAGGAGGGAGGGGCGCATGCCGTCAAGCTCGAGGGGAGCGCCCGGATGGCTGAAACCATCCGGCGTCTGGTCGAGGTGGGTATCCCGGTGATGGGCCACATCGGTATGCAGCCACAGATGGTGCGGATATATGGCGGTTATAGCCTGCAGGGTAAGGGCGAGGCCGATGCCGAGCGGATCGTCCGCGACGCCGAGGCCGTCCAGGAGGCGGGCGCCTTCAGCCTGGTTCTGGAGAAGATCCCCCTGGGGCTGGCCCGCAGAATCACCGAGAAAATAGCCATCCCCACCATCGGCATCGCCGCCGGTCCCGACTGCGACGGGCAGATCCTGGTGAACTACGACCTGTTAGGGCTGGCCGACCAGTTCAAGTTCAAGTTCGTGCGCCGCTATCTGGAACTGGCGCGAGAAATACGGGACGCAGTTAAAGAATACGGTGAGGATATAAGGTCCGGACGCTTCCCCAGCGCTAAAGAATCGTTTGATTAGGGATGCGGTCGAAATAATTGTAGGGGCGATGTTAAACATCGCCCCTACATTTACAGGAGATGCCATGTCACAAAAATCATTGATCTTTCTTCTCTACATCTCATATATCGCATCCCCCTCCATTTACGCATCGGTTCAACCACCCACACTTCATCCCAATTCACCTGTGAACGTCGATGTGATCGAGGAGGGTCGATACATCAATATCAAGTTAGACGTTGATGGCTCTGGTGAAATGGAGCGGAATGGCGTGCTGCCGGGGTTCATCCCCGGCGAGGGGACGACCGACCGTCCTGGTTATCCGGAGCTGTCGGCGGTCGGCCGCTGGGTCAGGGTGCCCGACCGGGGAAGGCTGGAACTGGACTATCAGATTGAAGGGATCAGGCGGGTCTCGGGTGTGCCGCCGGTGGTCTATCAGGATCCTACGGCAGACGCGACCCAGCCTACCGCGCGGCTCGACGATATATGGCCTCCGGAACAAATGGTGATGGGGCAACCGGTGGTGATGCGCGGGGTAAGGATGGTGCCGCTGGTATTTTATCCGGTGAGGTGGGACCCGACTGCATGCGAATATGTCATCTCGGAGGGTTTCAGCGCAGATATAAAGGCAACAGCAAAACCGGGGATTAATGAGGTCGTCCCGATGAACAGGAGGCCGTCGCGGGGCTTCGACCGGATGTTGGAAGCCCTGCTGGTCAACCCGCCGCGGCGGGACCAGCCGGAGGACTACCTGCCGGGTGGATACCTGGTCGTGGTGAACCATTTCACGGCTGATTTGGTCGAGGAGTTTACCCAGTGGAAGCGGATGGCCGGACACCCGGTCGAGCTGCTCACCTTCAACCCGGAAGAGGTCGGGCAGGTTGAGCTCAAGGAGATGATACTGGAAATCTATGAAGAAACAGGTTTTGAGTTCCTGGTATTAGTGGGGAACGAGGATGCTGGCCCGGAGCTATATTGTCCGTATGACGACGATTTTTACGACATCTACTTCGGTCAGCTTGAAGGGAACGATCCATTCCCCGAGGTGGCGGTGGGGACGTTCAACTGCCTGGAGGTGGACAACCTGACCTGTGCGGTGCGGCGGGCGGTGTCATATCAATCGGAGCCTTACATAGAGGATGAAGATTGGTTCACCCGTGCCGGGGTGGGTATCGGGCACTGCAACCCCCCGGACCAGCGAGATTTTTCGCCGTCCTACACCGGGAAGTGGGTGGAGGAGGTCCTCCGCCGCCGGGGCTTCGACGATATCACGACCAACTACTTCTCGGACAACGGTGTGAACGATTTTTCGCCGATGATATACGACTTGTATAACGAAGGCGTCAACTTCATCCTGGTCCGGGGACACCAATCGGACTTTGATACTGACTTCGTAGCAACGGGCGAGATCTATCCATTTCACTTCCTGGTCAGTTCCGCCACCATTCAGCAGGGCAACTTTGGCGCATTCAATCAGGCGTTCAGGATGGGAACGCCGGACGATATGCGGGGAGCCTCAGCCGGCTTCGGACACTGGGGCAGCCCGCGCACCAACATCGCCAACGCCCTGGCCGGCGGACTGACCCAGGCGATGTTCCTCCTGGACCTCGGCAGCTACGGCTGGGCAAGGAACTACACCGTCGCCAATCTGCTGCGTGTTATGCCCGATGATGATCTCGATTATCTGACCGGCTACTTCCACACCTGGCGCTACTACGGCGACCCGGGACAGTGGTGCTGGATCGGGGTGCCGAAGGAGCTGGATGTCGAATATCCACAGATGCTCGACCCCGATGCGACCGATCTGGTCGTGATCGTAACCACAGCCGACGACGACAGGCCGGTCACGGGGGCTACGGTAAGCCTGTCCCGGGATGACGATGTGCAGATGGTAACCGCCACAGGACCGACCGGCTGGGCATACTTCACGTTTGAGCGGGGACAACTGGAGGGGAATGAACTCCAGGTCGCCGTAACCGGGAAGAACCTCTATCCACACCTCGGTGAGATTCAGATCGAAGAGGAGGAGATATTCCTGGCGCTGATTGAATCCGAAGTCGTGGATGAGGAGGGCGGCGACGGTGACGGCATCCCCAACCCGGGTGAGACCGTAGAGCTCTATCTCGGCCTGCAGAACACCGGCGACCGGCCGACCAACCGGATGGCGCTGTCCCTGTTGAGGTTCAGTCTCTGGGCCGAGGTTCGTGATCAGGCAATTATGTTAGGCGAGCTTGAGCCAGGCCAGGCGGTCTTTCTGGAGGAACCGTTCACGGTTCGAATACTTGAGGGCTGTCCCGACGGCGAGCTCCTTCCCTTCAGACTTGTGTTGGGCGGGATGGGAACGGCTGGTCTGGATCTGGAGGTGGAAGCCCCGGCGCTGGCAGTTCTTGAAGTAGTAATAGAAGGTGATCTGGACCCCGGTGAGGATGTGGAACTCGATCCGTTCATCACCAACATCGGTCACAAGGACGCCGACCCCCTTGACGCTATCTTGGAGCCGGTCTCACCCTTCGTATCGATACCAGCGGCGATCTCGCAGTTTCCCGAAATACCGATACAGGAGGTAGTTCAACTTGCAGGCGACCCTTTTGTAGTCCGCGCCGACAGCGTCACCGTCCCCGGCTCTGAGGCCGAGTTCAGATTGATACTGGAGGGTGAACCCGGGGTGCTCGACACGCTCCATTTCTCTCTTATGGTCGGTGAGGCGGCTGAGGGCGACCCCCTTGGCCCGGACAGCTATGGCTACATCGCCCTCAACGACGGCGACGACGACACCGAGTGGGCTGCTGCGCCGGTGTTCGATTGGCTCGACATCAACCGCTGGCACGGTGATGTCGAGGGGGAGGTGCTTTCGATCAGGGTCGAGGAGGAGGAGGGCGATTCGACCGCTCTGGTCGAGTTGCCCTTCCCGCTGCGATACTACGGGGAGGAGTTCGGTGAAATATCCGTCTGCAGCAACGGATGGCTGGCGGTCGGCGACCAGATCAATCTGGAAAACCAGCAGAACTGGCCGCTGCCCGGCCCGGGTGGCGCCTTCGGGATGATGGCCGTCTTCTGGGACCGCTGCCTCTATGCCCTCGAAGATGACGGCGTATTTACATATTATGATGAGGGATTGGGACGTTTCTTAATTCAGTGGGACACCTTTGTCGAAGATGACGGCGATCCGGGGGCAAACGTCTTCCAGGCCATTCTGTTCGACCCGGAGCGCTACGAGACACCGACCGGCGACAGCCCGATACTGTTCCAGTATCGAACCGTCAACAACATCCAGGACCGGTGGGAGGCCAACCCCGGCGCCTCGGTGGGGATCTCGTCCCCCGACGGACTGGACGGCCTGACCTACACATACTGGAACGACTATCCCCCCGCCTGTGCGCCACTGGTAGAGGGCCGCGCCATCCTCTGGACCACCATCAGCTACACCCCCGGCGGAACCATCACCGGTCGGGTGACCCGCTATATCGATTCGACCGCCGTGGCTGGAGCTCTGGTTCGAACTTCACACGGCTTTGAGACCATCACCCGGCAGGACGGAACATACACTTTATGGAACGTCGAGCCGGACACCTTCGACATCACCGCATCGAAGGAAAGGTATGGAGATGCCACGGTCGAGGACGTCGAGCTTGAGGAGGCGGGCGAGATAGAGGTGGATTTTGTCATGCCGCACGGGTGGCCGATTCTGACCGAACCGGATACGCTGCGTGTAAACGTCCGAAATTATGGGTCACTAATTCGCACGCGACTTGGCGGTGCAATAGTAAATCAGGGTAACTATGATTGTGCAATAGTTGCATTTGAATTCGTCGCCGATACTCTAACCTGGCCACAAACCTGGTTGGTCAATATCACTCTGGATGGAGATAGTGTTATCAGACTACTAGATACTCTGGTAATAACATATGAATTTGATATTGACCCTGATGTCCCTGATGGCAATTACGAAGCATCGGTGGTCTTCCTAACCGATAGTCCGGTTGAAAATCTTACCGTCCATATCCTCGGTGATGTAACCAGATCAATTGATGGCGTGGAGCAACCACTCCCGGCAGACTATGCATTAAGCGACCTTTTCCCCAACCCCTTCAACGCCTCCACCACCATCGCCTTCGCCCTGCCGATAAATTCACAGGTGATTTTTAACCTGTATGATTCATCGGGAAGGATGGTGAGGACAGTGATAGAAGGGCGCTACCGTGCTGGATGGCATCAGTCGAACATAGATGCGGCGGGGCTTGCGACCGGGCTATACTTCCTCAGGATGGATGCCGGGGAGTTCAGGGCGACGAGGCGTTTATTACTTGTGAGGTAATAGTAATTACCCCCCCTTCTATTGAAGGGGGGGAGTAAGGGGGGGCTGTAAAACTGAAAGCTGATTGCTGACCGCTAAGAGCTTACAGATGAAACCCGGATAGCCGAGCTGTCCGGGCCACCCTTCAAGGATGTAAAAGGCTACCCCCCCTTCTATTGAAGGGGGGGAGTAAGGGGGGGTTGTAAAACTGAAAGCTGATTGCTGACCGCTAAGAGCTTACAGATGAAACCCGGATAGCCGAGCTATCCGGGCCACCCTTCAAGGATATAAAAGGCTACCCCCCCTTCTATTGAAGGGGGGGAGTAAGGGGGGGTTGTGTAGGGGCTGATTCCGAACTTTCGGGATTGTGTCTACAACTTTGAATCCACCTGCGGCGGATGGCCGACAAGAATGTCGGCCCTCCCCGATATTGGTAAATCAATAAAACGTCTCCCTTTCGATCCGTCCCCACCTGCGCGCCAGGTGGTCAGCCACCCGGTGCCAGACCACCGCCACCACCAGCCACACCAGCGTTGATACACACAGCCTGCTCCATATCGTTGATAGCTCCAGACCGGGCATTGACAGCGACGAGACCGACCCGTATATCGCGTGTCGCCACACCTCAGCCCAGTAGGTTATCGGGAGCAGCCTGCCAAGCCAGGCCAGCGGCGCCGGCAGTATGGCAAGTGGTATCACCATCCCCGTGATGAGGAACAACAGCCCGGCAATACCTTCAGCCCATACCCAGCCCATCCGGTCAACCAGGAGCATCATACTGGCCAGCACCCAGCCGAGCGCTATCATCCCCACCAATCCGACCGCCAGTCCGCCGAACATGCCCCCCCAATCGACTCCGTCCGGCCGGAACGGAAGTTTGAAGAAGAACCAGCCGGCAGCGAATGTCACCACGGCCCCCACCGATGCCACCATCACCTTGGCCGTCACCCGACCGGCTATCTGAGCCGGAAACGGCGTCGGCGCGATATAGATGTAACGCAGAATCCGGTAATGTTCGCGGTCCTCAACCACCGACATCCCCGACCCCTGCAGGATCAGCCTGACGAACATATAGACCGCCGACCCAGCCAGCAGAAAGGCCAGAAAGCTCTGTTCGCTCGACCCGCCCAGCACCACCAGATACATAAAGACCAGCATCAACACGCCGGCTATCGGCGCCACCAGCGCTATGCAAAGATAGACCAGCGGCGGAGCCCAGTTCCCCTCCATATTCCAGCCCAGCTTGATGTTGGCACGAAAGCCCCGGAATATCTCTGTAGCAGTCAGAGTGGTTACCTCCCGGTTATCCAACGGGGAACGACGACTTCAGTCGTCGTTTCGCCGAAGGCGGAACTAATAAAACCGACACCTATGGCTCTATGGCCGACTGAAGCACGCCCCGGCGAAAGCCGGGGTCGGCCCTCCCGTAAAATCTTGTTCAAATCAACTTCAGCCAATCAGACATCAAAAAATAAAACCTGTCAATCAAGAGCGCAATACGTGTCATCACGGTATATCCATATCCGGCGCCAAAGCCGACCATCAGCAGTCCCGTTCCGATCCGGGCGAAGAAGCCCGCCGTGCCGCGGTGTTCGAGCGAGAAGAAGAAGTAGAGCAGGATGCAGATGAGCCCGAATACGATGATCGGGTTGGTGGTCAGTTCGAGCGCCGTCAACACCCCCGGACTCTGTGCGAATCCGGACATCGCCTGGCCTGACAGCGGCGGCACCAGCGAGGCCCTCACCTGGTTCATCAGGTCCCCTTCGGTGAAGCCGATGACCGCCATTCCGCTGTAGATGCCGACCATATACGCCAGCGGCCAGCGCGACACCCACGCCGCCCGCTTCGAGAAGCGTGTGAACATCATCAACCCCAGCACAAACGGCACCACCAGCCACCAGTCCCGACCCTGAGTGAGAGGGTCCCACAGGTTCGGCTTGAACACGTTGAAGAACTCGATTGCCACCACATAGCCGGCTGCCACCCCCACGAACAGATGTTCGGCGATCTTGAACAGCGGGTTGTCCTTATACAGAAAGGAGAGGATCATCAGGGTCAGCAGGGCAGCGATCCAAGTCCAGAATGTATTCATTCGAATGCTTCCTCTGAGTCGTTAGTCGTTAGTCATAAGTCGGAAGTTGGGAGTCATATGTCAGGTTTTTTTTGTTGATATGGATGACTTTTTTAAATATTTGGACAGCCCGGATAGCATTGAAGCTATCTGGGCGCACTCATCAATCAGTTTATCTGCTGTTTGTTTCTTAAAGTAACCGACTGCATGTGCGATATAAATTTGAGTCCTAAGCTCTGTGCAAGAACCCCTGGCGATCATTAGAAACCGATTGAACTCAGCATCTGTATCGCGTCCGTATCCTTCAGCGATATTGGATGGGATCGCGACGGCCGCCCGGCGGATTTGATCGCGCAAGCCCCAGTCAGAATTGAAATCTGCGGATTTGGTTAGTTTGTAAATGTCCACAGCCAACCTGCAACCTCGCCTCCAAACCTCGATTTCCTCAAGCTTCTTAAAGGCCATTCCTGCCCAACTCCATATATTTATCTCCCGACTAACGACTTACGACTTATGACTTTCGACTCTGCTATTTCTCCTGTCTACGGACAATGAAGAAGATAACGTTACCGACGATAATCAGAACCACAATCAGGATGTGGCCGACCGATTGGGCATCCATAAATATCAGCGCCAGACCGGGTCTCTCGATAAGCTGTTCGTATTCGCCGCAGCCGGCGATTCCCATCAGCATCCCTGATAGCTGCCCCGAGTGCAGGTAGGCCGAATATTCAGGCACCGAGACCGCTCCGGCACCGGCGATCATAGTCAGGTTGAACCGCGACTGGGCATACTGGACATACTCCTTGGTGCCCGGATAGCCCACCGATAGGTTGATGAACAGCGGGAAGCTGGCGTAGTTCTGCACCTCGTCCATCAGCGGCAGCTCCTCGATGGGCGTGCCGCCGTAGTCCACCGGGAAGGTCTCCCGTATCGACCGCCCCATATCGACCATCACCGCCTCGCGCCCCTCCTTGAAACCGAGGTTCACCCAGTCTATGCCGTAGCGCTTATCGTTGCCGCGCTCGGCCAGCACCTGCTCCAGCGCCAGCTCCACCATCGGCGGACCTGCGGGCCACAGCGACAGTATCACCACCCGCAGGTTGCGCCGGAACAGGTGGCGCAGCGTGGCCTCGGTCATCGGGTAGAGCTCGGCCTTCGAGCCGGGGTCATAGTCGCTGGATAACAGCACCATCGATCCTTCAGGCAGCCGCTCGATGTGGTCGTAGAAGGCCTGCGTGGGAGCCGAGGTCTTCAGCGGGATGCGCAGAGGGAAGATCAGCGGCACCAGCACCGCCAGCGCCACCAACAGAAACACCCAGCGCTTGTCAGCGTGTTCGAGTTTTTTTAGGCGTTGTATGGTTTGGGGTTGCATTTATCAATTTTAATTGTGTGCCCCGGATTGCTTGTCAATCCGGGTTTCAGTAGGTGAAAGGCAGGAATGTCTTCCCCTCTTATCTTCAAGGTAGCCGACTGAAGTCGTCCCTCCCGTCTTCCATATCACTTCAAACTTGTGACTTGTGACTTGCGACTTGCGACTTGCTCACTTCCATCACCCCCGCCCGAGATACGACCGTTCAATCCCGAACACCATCTTGAGGCCGGTAGCCACGGCGCCGAGAGCCGCCCCGATCAGGATGCCCCGCTGAGCCACCATATTGGGCACCCCCATCACCCAGTCAACCAGGTTCGGCATACCGCTCCAGACCAGCTGTCCGACCGGCACCCGCCCGAACATCACCACCGTCGCCGTCACCGCCAACAGCCCCGCCTGCCAGGTTCTCACCCTGAAGGACCGGTAAGCCGCCGATGCGATGAAGAAGGCCAGGGTGGCATACATCGTCGAGCTCATCGGGACATACATATTCATGTAGATGCGGTCGTTGAAGAAGGTCCCGGGGGTGATGCCCCCGATCAGCCCAACGGTCAGAGTTACGAACAGCGCCGCCACCGTGATCATCTTATACGGCCAGTCGCGGCCACGCTTTGATACCACGTCGAGATTGATTCGCACCACGTTCGCCACCCCGAGGACGTAGGCGAATGCCAGCACTATCACCGCCCACTGCTGGAAACGACCGGCAAGCTCGTTGACCGCCCAGTGCGGCACGAAATACTGGACGATCATAAACAGACCGAAGAAGAGGGTTATTTTAAGGGGGATTTCGCGGCGCATCGCTATTAGTTATCAGCTGTCAGCTTTCAGTTTCAGCAATGTCAAACGAGACGTTTGACGGCACGCCAAGGAAGG
>MWJR01000214.1 GCA_002127415.1 Calditrichaeota bacterium AABM5.125.24 | reverse complement strand
ATCTTGCGTCGGCCGCGAACCTCGGCGCCGAACCCCATACCGGTCTTGCCAAGACGGCTCTGAACTATATTGTCAATCCCCTCAAAGGCCCCGCCGCAGATGAACAGGATGTTCTTGGTGTCGATAGCCAGCAGCTTCTGCTCCGGGTGCTTGCGGCCACCCTCAGGTGGGATATTGGCTACGGTTCCTTCGAGTATCTTGAGCATCGCCTGCTGAACCCCCTCTCCCGACACGTCGCGGGTGATGGAGGTTGAGGAATCCCGGCGTGCGATCTTGTCGATCTCGTCGATATAGACGATGCCGATCTCAGCCTGACCTATGTCACCTTCGGCAGCGTGATAGAGACGAACCAGGACGTTCTCGACATCCTCGCCGACATAACCGGCTTCGGTGAGGGTGGTGGCATCGGCGATGGCGAACGGAACCTCGAGGAAGCGGGCCAGAGTCTGGGCGATGAGGGTCTTGCCGGTGCCGGTCGGACCGATCAGCAGGATATTGGACTTCTCCAGCTCGACGTCGTCGGTGAGTGTCTGAGTCGTGATCCGCTTGTAGTGATTGTAAACCGCAACTGAGATGCGGCGCTTGGCATCCTCCTGGCCGATTACATATTCCGACAGCTTCTGGTATATCTGCCTCGGCCTGGGCATCCTGTGACGCAGGGCGGTGCGCTTCTGTGCCACAGCCCGCCTGACAATCTGACTGGCTCCAGCCACGCAGACATCACAGATGGCAACCTCCTGCCCCTTGACCAGAACCCGGGTCAGCTCTATCGGTCTGCCGCAGAAGGAACAGCGTTCAGGCAAGACCTCTGACATATCAGACTGGGTGTCAGTCACGATTTATCCTTCTTGGTCTTGCCCTTGGACGCGACCTCGGCACGCTGGAAGATAACCCTGTCGATTATCCCGTATTCCCTGGCCTCCTCAGCTGACATTATATAATCCCGGTCGGTGTCCTTGGTTATCCGCTCGAGCGGCTGGCCGGTCATTTCAGCCAGGATCTCATTCAGCCGGTCGCGTGTCTTCAGCAGCTCGCGGGCGTGGATGTCTATATCGGCAGCCTGACCCTGCATACCACCCATCGGCTGGTGGATGACGATCTTCGAGTTCGGCAGGGCCGACCGCTTTCCCTTGGACCCGGCAGCGAGCAGCAGGGCTCCCAGCGAGGCGGCGTGACCTATGGCTATGGTCGCAATGTCCGGCTTGACGTAGCGCATCGTATCATAGATGGCCATCCCCGAAGTTATCAGCCCGCCCGGAGAATTGATGTAGATGGAGATGTCCTTGTCCGGGTCTTCAGCTTCAAGGAAGATGAGCTGGGCGATTACCAGACTTGCCATATTATCCTCAATGCCACCGGCGATAAATACGATGCGCTCCTTAAGCAGCCTTGAGTATATGTCATAGGCCCGCTCCCCCCTGCCGGTCTGTTCAATCACCATCGGAACGAGATTCATAGCTCTCCTTTAGCTTTATAACCTGTGTTGTTTTTCTTATTATCAGTGGGTGCAGTTTTCAGTTGTATTCGATAAGTAAGTTAAGAAACAATCAACCTGTCTTTTCCGCGAAACAGTCTGTCCGAGAATGGTGTAATTGCGAGGAACGAAGTGACGAAGCAATCTCCCTATTCCCAGATATTTATAAGATTGCTTCGCTTTGCTCGCAATAACAAACCTAAAGCACTTTAATGTCTTTGTGAATGCAACTTAGTATCAGGTGTCAGGTGAGGGCACCTGACACCACGATCACATCCGACGGCTACTGGATTCAGGAAGACACAGAAGTTCAGCCGTCTGCATTTACCCTCAAGAATTCATCCAGGTCCATCATCCGCTTCTCGACCACAGCATTCTCGGCCAGGAATTCCACCACCAGCCGCTCAAACATCTGCCTGCGGAGCCTGTCCAATGAATTATTCGCCTTGAGCTTCCGTCGAATTTTCTCGACCGTATCGCCGCTCTGCTCGGCCATTCGAGTAATCTCCGCCTCTACATCCTCGTCGGTGACATCGATCTCCTCACGCTCTGCCACCGCATCCCGCAGTATGACCCAGCGGTAGTCCCTCTCGGCTTCGTGGTAATGCTTCTCAATGAATTCCTTCCGCGCCTCACCTTCGAGTTTCATACTATCAGCAACTTCGTTCAGAGTGATCTCAACTATAGATCTCGGCACCGGGAACGGATTGTCTTCAATCAATCGGTCGATGACCCCCTTTTCCAGCCAACGCTGTGCTGCGACACCAACATAGCCCATCAGGTTTAACCGGGTCCACTGCCGCAGCAGTTCAACCGAGGTCAGCTTCAGGTTGACGGTTTTGGCGAAGTCGTCGTCGAGCTCCGGCAGCTCCGACACCTCGACACGTTCAACCTCTACCAAAATGTATCGCTCTGACCCATGCGCAGGATTCCCCTGCGCCTCCTGAGCCGGGGTGATAATCTGTGGTTGATATGGCGCCTGAGCCAGATCGCCGGGCGCCGGACGAATCTTTATCAACCGTTTTTCGCCGGCGCGGATACCGTAGAGCTGTTCATCGCTGCCGACTCCGAGGCTGTCGGTGCCGAATTCGAAGGTCATCTCCTCGACCGGACGTCCGATCAGCGGCAGCCCCGAAGGATCAACCTCCTGCACCTCCAGCGTCAGCCGAGCCTCTGCCGGTGCCGGTGTATCGACAGACCTGAGCAGTGCGTGCTTGCGGCGGAAAGCCTCTATCTGTCGGTCAACATCGCCCTCGGTGACCTCGGCCTCGTTGATCATCACCCGCAAACCTTTGTAGTTGGATAGCTCTACTTCAGGCTGAACCGGGAAGTTCACCTTGAACCGGAGCGGCTTATCCTCGCCGTATTCAATCAGGTTGACATCAATCCGTCCGCCCGGTTCGAGTTTCTCTGAAGAGAGCGCCTTCGACAGGTAATCGCGAGCGAGCTGTTCAGCGGTCTCGGAGGCAATCCCGCGACCATAGCGCTTTCTAACCAGGTCAAGGGGCACACGACCTGGTCTGAAGCCGGGGATATTGGCCTCGCGACGAAACTTCTCCAGCGCTGCGGTAAATCTGGGGGCCGTCTCCTCAACCGGAACCTCTATCTCGAGGGTCGCCTCACCTTCAGAGGATATTTCTTTCTTTATCTCCAATCCTTACCTTATGCCTGAACTACGATTTATATTACAACAATTTAATGAAGCATACCCTATCAGCGCAACCTCAAATCATTACACTCACCTCCCTCATCCACCCTTCTCCATCCTCATTTTTTTACATTTGCCTTTTTACTTTTTACCTTTCCCCTCCACGTCATCGGGCTTTCGCCGGACACCGCCCACACACCCTTCTGGATATTCTGATCCCCCCGGAACAGCAGGTAGCTGTATTTACCATAGTGGGTGAGCTTCCTTGTTCCTTTTATGGAATCGGCGCCGGGCCCGGCGATGGTGTGCACTATGGTTTTTCCCTCCGCAGAGGGGTGTGGGGAAATGATAGTGGCTATCAGCGGTTCTCCGCGCAGCTCCTGCCTGCGGAAGACGAGCCCCTCCGGCACGAGCTTCTCCTCCTTCCAGCGCGGCTTGATCTCCGGCAGGTAGTTGAGCCTGGTTGGGTCGGGTGGGAATCTACTCCAGAGGGAGTTTTCATCCGGCCCGCCGAACAGCCACAGCGACCGTTTCAGGGTCTCAGGCGTCACCTCGGTGTCGGCGACGACCCGCTGTCCCTCTGACACGAGCCCCCGGGCAATCTCCCGATATTCCACTGCGCGTGCTCCACTGGCCGGCACGACCAGAACGCCATCCTTATCGCCGAAGAATGCCGCCATCGTTACCGGCACCTCGCCGGGATAGATGACCCTGAACAGGTCGAAGCCGGGGTCGAGCATGATGGCGCGCAGCTCACCAGCCCCGGACATCTCCACAGCCTGCCGCCCCGAACTGATGAAGGTCTGAATGTCCACCAGTCCAACATCCGATAGGGCCCTGATCGAGAGCAGATAACTGTAGAGCCCTCCCTTGCCCGGTTCGGTTGCCACTTCGAACTGCACCTCCCACCCATAACGCGTGATCTCAGGGTTGACGTTCTCAAGCGAGATGCGCGGAGCACCGGGGTAGCGCAGCCACTGCTCGAAGAACCAGTCCAGACGCTGCCCCAGACGTCGTTCGAACTCCTTCTGCCAGGTGTTCCATCCGATAGGCTGCCACTGATACTGCTCGTAGGTCTCGCGAAGAACCTGGAGGAATATGTCGGGATTCTGCTGGTCGAGTATCTGGCGCAGCATATGAAAGGCCATCATTGCCTTGCCGTATCCGATGGCACGGTCGAACGGGCCGCGCCGCTCGGCGAATTTCGTCAGTGGATAGTCGTTTTCCGGTGTCACGTAGGCCGCATAATCACGCAGGACATTCATCCGGTATTCGACCGCCGCTGCGCTGTCGGCATCCTCCCTGTATTTGTAGTCCGCCAGATAGACAGTCAACCCTTCGCACCAGTTGCCGGTGCGGTAGTCAACCAAGAGCGAGTTTCCGAACCAGTTATGCAGCACCTCGTGCCCCAGCGAGATATTCTTGATGTGCGGCAGTCTGAGGACCTCGCTGCCCAGGAGCGTCCAGCCCGGCATACCGTAGCCAGTCGGCAGGAAGTTGTCCACCACGGCAAACTTGGGAAAAGGATAGGGTGCAATTAGCTCGCTATACATATCGATGTAGCGTCGGCAGGCCTCGATATACCCTTCGGCCAGGTTAGCCTGGGGAGGAAAGAAGTAGGTCGATACGGTGATTCCCTTATTCTCAACCGTTCGCACCATATATTGACCAGCGCTGAAGGAGATCCCGTTCGAGACGTTCTGTAAAGTGTGAGCGATTTCGACCCAACCATCGCCACGAGTCGCCTCCTCGGCGACGCCATCAGTAACGCAGTTCCATCCAGCGGGAAGCCTGGCGGTTACCTTATAGGTCGCCAGTCCGTCGGGCAGACCCGGATACCAGAATGCCTCAGGCGAAAGGTATATTCCTTCAGGTCCGATAGTTCCTTCTACCTCGAAGGCGATCTTCTCACGGGAAAACCGGCGCTCGTCAGGGGGAACATAGAGCGAACCTGAGAACTCAACCTCGAATATCAGCGGTCTCTTCTTGCGGGCTTGCTTGGGGATTTCGATGGTCCAGAGCGCAGCTTTCGAAGCGTCCCACTTATCGTAGGTGCCGTAAATGGGGCTGGTCTCATTCGGGTCAAACCCTTCGCGGCGATGGGGGTTAACCGGAATATCACCTAAGGACGCTCTTTGCACGATAAAGTCCTTGTTCAGCAGGAAGCCGGCGACCTTTGCCCCCTTTCGCGGCAGTGTCATCCTCGAGACCCCCTCAATGCTGTGCCCGTCGAGGTCGAAGCTGACTGCCAGATCGTAATGCTCGACCGGCCAGCGAACTGAGCTCTTCGGCCCCGCCATAAGGAGTGAGGTTGTTAACAGAAGAATGGCGGGAACGGATGTTGTGAAAGTTTTTCCGTTCATATGCAGCTCTTTAGATGAAACTCGAATCGTAAAAGGTATGTATTTCCGTAGTTCTTGATTTCTTGGTTGGCGCGCGATGTATCGCACTCGACACGGGCGTCATAAATGCCGCCCCTACCAGTTATATTGATGTTTGGAAGTCCCTTCCTGAAATGGTTGGTAGTCGTGGTTGGGACAACCACGACGGTCGGGCTTGAGACAAGCCCGACTACATTGCTGAATCTGAGGGATTCCTAAATTATGTTATTTCTTGGCAGGGGCGCGATCCCTGCTTTCACAGGGATATGCTTATCGCGCCCATCGCCACCGGCTCGGCACAGACGTCAACCATCAACGGTTTGCAGGCCGGTGGCAGGATTAAGACGACTGTTACAATCGGCAGGGCTGCCCGTCGTCGGAAAATCTAATGCATCACAGGTGTCCTGTCAAGTAGCGGCTGCTGAAGGTCACTCAGAGCGGATAACATACAGACGGTCGGAAGGCAGTTCGCGGATCCGGTTGTTTTATGCTGATAATTCCAGCTGCTTATCTCCCTAGAATAGCGCCACTTAAGTGCCTTCAGGCTTACGGTAGACGGATTATGCAACAACAAGATGCAGATCACAGAGATTCCATAACCGACAGCATTATCAGGCCTAACTATACCCCCGGCAAGAGCCCGGTTACTTGACACCCCTTCTCGCAGAGCTTATATAAACCCGTTCAGACCGGAAATTTATTTCAAGGAGATACCCTATGCCCCTCGACCAGGAAGGTGTTTTAAGGGAGGTTCACGACAGGGGGATCAGCATTGTCCGGCTCTGGTTCGCAGACATCCTCGGCCATATCAAAGGCTTCGCCCTCACCGCACGTGAGCTGGAGGACGCCTTAGGCCAGGGGATGGGCTTTGACGGCTCGTCTATCGAAGGATTCGCACGGATACAGGAATCCGACCTGATGGCACATCCCGACCCTGCCAGCTTCGCGATTCTCCCTTCTGGCGGCGGCTACCAATCCGCCCGGCTGTTCTGCGACCTGAAGACCCCCGATGGCAAGCCGTTCGCCGGAGACCCCCGCTACATTCTGCGTCAGAACCTCGAGAGAGCCGCCGACAGAGGGTTCACATATTATATCGGCCCGGAGATGGAATACTTCTGTTTTAAGGGGAGTGATGCGGCCGAGATCCTCGACCACGGTGGTTATTTCGACGCCTCGATCAACGAGATCGGCACCGTCCTGCGCAAGAAGAGCCTCTTCGCCCTGGAAGCGATGGGGATACAGGTGGAATACTCGCACCACGAGGTAGCGCCGTCTCAGCACGAGATCGATCTGCGCTACTGCGAGGCGCTGGAGATGGCCGAGCGCTGCCTGACCTACCGCTTCATCATCAAGGAGGTGGCGCGGCAGGAGGGCTACTACGCCACCTTTATGCCCAAGCCGATCTATGGGGTCAACGGGTCAGGAATGCACACTCATCAGTCGCTGTTCAAGGGTGATCGTAACGCCTTCTTCGAACCGGACGGACCGTATCAACTGTCCGAAACCGCCCGGCACTTCCTGGCCGGTCTTCTGAAGCATGTCCGCGAAATGACCTCGGTCCTCAACCAGACGGTCAACTCCTACAAGAGGCTGGTGGCGGGATATGAAGCCCCGGTCTATATCTGCTGGGGGCAGATGAACCGTTCGGCACTTGTGAGGGTGCCGCGGGTCAGGGCCGACCGCGAGCAGTCAACCCGTCTCGAGCTGCGCTCACCTGACCCGGTCACCAATCCATATCTCGCCTTTTCGGTGATGCTCGCTGCCGGACTGAAAGGGATCGAGGAGAAGCTCGAACCGCCGCCGCCGGTTGAGCGCGACATCTACCGTCTGAGCGAGTCCGAACGCGCCGAACTCAACATCCAGACACTCCCCAGCAACCTCTACGAGGCGGTGCTGGAGACCAAAGGCAGCGAACTCGTCCGCCAGGCGCTCGGAGAGCATGTATTCAACAAGTTCATCGACAACAAGCTGATTGAATGGGACGAATGGCGGATGCAGGTCACCGACTATGAGATTAAGACCTACCTGCCGATACTTTAAGTAGGCTTTGGGCTTCAGGCTTTGGGTCCAAAACACGAAACGGGTGGCCCGCCCGGGCAGCCTTGTCCCCGCGAAGGCGGGGATCGCTACCCGGGTTTCATATATAAAAACTGGTGAACATACAATACAGCATTTATGCCTTGAACGTATATGCAGACACTTGACATATCACCCAGAGTTTTGTATTTTAACTGCACCACCGGTTCCGGAACCCGCAGAATGACGTAATGGATCCATCACTATCAACAGTAGAGATCACTATCAGCGCCCGTAGCTCAATTGGATAGAGCGTCTGGCTACGGACCAGGAGGCTGAAGGTTCGAGTCCTTCCGGGCGTACTGTCCTTGATCTCACGAGTATAAAATAAGGCTCTACCGCCATGCTCAGGTAGGGCCTTTTTCTAACCACAAATCGGTCGAGAAACAGACACTTTACTCCATATAAAGCCTCTTCCCATCTTCCCGAAAACTAACATCATACCCATCAGAGAGAAGTTTTATCTTATTCACTATCTGTCTAAAATCATCATCTTCAGCAAAATCCGGCTGGCATCTCTCTATAAGGATTGGAACGACACAGGTGGAATCAATCTTCTTATGGTAAAATTTACACCCAAAAATGATGCTTTCTCTTCCATCGAGCCTATTCTGGTCAAAGACAAAGTTACCCAAGCTGTAAATGATAAATTTCCCTTCGTATTTCTCTATAATCTGTATCACATGAGGATGATGACCTAAAACCAGGTCCGCTCCGCTGTCAATGGACCTGTGTGCATATTCCCTTTGCTTACCCGATGGATAGGGAGAAAACTCGGTTCCCCAATGAAATGATACTATTATAAAATCTGCAGTTTTCCTGACCCTTTCTATCTCCTGAATTATTTCTTCTATATCGGCCTGAGCCGGTCCTGGCAGGTTTTCAGAATATACTATCCCCTCAAGAGGCATTGTCACGTAGGATAGAAAGGCAAAGCTCATTCCCTTTTTTCTAATTATCATTGCTCTCGAAGCCTCTCTTTGATTCCTGCCGCATCCTACAGTATGGAAACCATTTTTCTCCAAGATATCTTTCGTGTCCAGAAGAGCATCTCTGCCATAATCAAGAGTGTGATTATTAGCCAGACAAAATACATTAAATCCAGATATTCTCAATCCTTCAATAAATGAAGTATCGCCTCTGAAGACGAACATTTTACCAAGCGGGTCTCCCCTGTTTGATATCGGACATTCCAAATTGCAAAAAGCTAAATCATACGAATTTACGAATTCTGCTATTTCCCCAAACGGGTAATTCACACCGTTATTTTCAATCAAAGTTCTCACACCTCTATCGAGTAACACGTCTCCCACAGCACAAAATGTTACCTCCTCTCCTGCTTTAGACCTTTCGGGATGGAGCAGGCAAATCAAACAGGATATGAAAATTAAAGCCTTATATTTCACAAGCATATATTAACATCCACTGGAATATGTATATCTTGGTCTTGGAACGTCGTGTGCTGGTTGGTCTGATAGATATCTCCTTATCCAGCCCGGCAGTGGAGGCTCTTCTCTTTCCTTCAGCATCTTCTGCCACTTCTCATCAGTCAGTCTGTCATCGGCGGGATGGGTAAATTCATAGTAGGAAAAGACCGCGCCTCTGGTCAGTTTCAGATAACCATCTATTTCAACAACCACAAATATCTCAAAGGCCGGGCCAACACCCTCTTCCAGCACTCGATTTTGCGACGTAGCCACATCAGCGATTACGGCTATGCTTTTATCCACCTCACTTGCGATATAATACCAATTAATATTGCGTTTATCAACCATAACCGAAATAGTAAGGTTTTCGAGCAAAGTTCCGAAGATCTTTATCTGCACATATTCCTGCCTCGTAAGCGGCTGACCCGCTAGTTCTTTTACAGAGACCTTTTCCAGGAACGCCAACAATTCTGAGAATCTTTTAAATTTCCCCACCGCTCTTTCAGGAAGTATATCCCTTTCTTTCAGACCTTCTTTGGTGAAAGACAGCAGTTCTCCCAATCTTCTATAAAATCTCACATTTGGTTCCACATAGCTTTTCGGGGGATCAGGATACCACTCTTCGCCGTTTCCACATTCCGCTCCCACCCCTTTCCCGTAAAGGATAACATCGTGCCGCAGCTCCGCCCAGCTTGCAAGCGAGGTATTCAAACTCTTCAACTCCCAGGCATCATTCTGCATAAAATAAGGATAGATAAACTCTTTACCCTGTTCTAATAATGCCTTCAGGCACCATACCCAACTGTAATACAGATTCTGTTTCCAGTCAGAGGGTTTTAGATAACTGAATTCGCAGAATAGTTTTTCCAACTCGAAGGGATAATCAACCCATCTGTCCCCTTCCCGGTATTCTTCCAATAGAATCTTTTTTGCCTGCCGAGAACCCAGAACCGCAGCCACATCCAGCCCACTGGGAAGTGGCCTCTTTGGCCAGTTTGATAAACGCTGCAG
>MWJR01000241.1 GCA_002127415.1 Calditrichaeota bacterium AABM5.125.24 | reverse complement strand
AGACCGATCCGTTTCAGAAATACCATGGTCAAGAATTTGAGTCTGAACAGGGTTGTGTTAAGCGTGGGCCAGCGATAAGGGGGCAACTCCATTATGAACGGTGCAGCCTGCCCCCTGAGCACCGTCCGTCCGAACAGTCTGCCCAGTAAGACGGCCGCTATCAATCCGAGGAAATAAAGACCAAAGATGACCAGCCCGCCGTTTCGAGGGAAGAAGGCCGCCGTGACCATCACATAGATCGGCAGCCGGGCGCTGCAACTCATCAGGGGCGTCACCAGCATCGTCAGGATACGGTCGCGGCGGGACTCGAGTGTCCGCGACGCCAGCATAGCCGGGACTGTGCAGCCGAACCCCATCATCATCGGGATGAAGGAGCGGCCGTGCAGCCCCATCAGTCGCATCACCCGGTCCATAAGGAAGGCGGCTCTGGCCATATACCCCGAATCCTCCAGAATGTATATCCCCATCAACAGGATCAGGACATTCGGAAGGAAGACCAGCACGAACCCGGCGCCGCTGATTATGCCATCGGCGATCAGCTCACTTAGAAACCCCATCGGCAGGGCACTGCGAACCAGACCGGCGAGCTGACTCATCCCGCTGTCGATCCAGGCCATCGGGTAGGCACCAGCGGCAAAGGTGAGTTCGAAGAGCAGCAGCATCAGCACCAGGAAAAGCGGCAGTCCCCAGATGCGGTGTATTAAAACGGCGTCGATGTGGGCAGTCTGAGTCTCGAGGCGGTCACTGGATACGACACCCACAACCCCGGCTAACAGCTTAGAGATCGCAGCATAGCGGGCATGGGTGATGGCATCGGCCCAGGTCGCTCCGATGCCGGGTGAGTGTTCCTGCACAATCTGCTTGACTTTTTCCTGCAGGTTCGGGTCAAGCCGCTCCAGGGCGTCCGGCTCGCCGGTAAGCAGCCCGACGGCGTAGCCACGGGTCACAGCCTTTCCAGATGAAGCACAGAGGTGCTGTATATCCTCCAGCAACTCCTCGGTAGCCGGATCGAAAACGCTATACCGATGGGTCTTGAGACTCTTCCCGTCGAGGGAGGATTCGATAGCGGCGATCAGGTCATCCATGCCTTCTCCGCGGTTTCCGACCGTGGGAATCACCGGCACGCCGAGCCTCTCGGACAGCCGCTTCGGATCCAGCATCAGCCCGCGCCGTTGCACCTCGTCATGCATATTCAGGACGATCACCAGCGGGATCTCCTGAACAAGGAGCTGCATCGTCAGCAGGAGGCTCCGCTCGAGGCTGCCTCCGTCGATCACCTGAACCACCAAGTCGGGACGACCCTCCCTGCCTACACCGTGAACAATGAAGTCTCTGGCTATAGCTTCGTCGGGCGAACCGGCGGACAGACTATACATCCCCGGCAGGTCGGTGATGCGGAATGCCCATCGGTTGTGGCGCAGCCAGCCGTCAAGGCGCTCGACGGTCACACCGCCCCAGTTGCCAACCCGCTGGTGCGAGCCGGTCAACCGGTTGAAGATGGTGGTCTTGCCTGAGTTAGGGTTACCGGTGAGAGCTATCACAAGCTCCCGACCGGATGTTTCAGCTGTTGCGTTCAAGCTGCCGCCGTCCCTCTGAGCGCCATTGCGAGTCCGTCAGCCGCCGGACCGCTCGCCCACTGTCGTTCAACTGTGACCCTCTAAGGAACATCACTTTCATTATCTGAAATTGGAAACTTCTCAACTATCTGAACGAATACCATCGCCGCTTCTTCACGTCTCAAACTGACCAGATAACCGCGCAACTGGTATTCAATTGGATCGGCCAGCGGCGCGCGCCTGATCACCCGCACCTCCGTTCCAGGGATAAAGCCCATCTCACTCAGACGTCGTCCGATGCGTCCCCTGCCCTCCAGACCATAGACCCTGACGACAGAACCGGGCGGCACAAGATTGAGAGGGATGGAACCGGGGTATCTTTCTGATATATGTCCGCCGTGACGCCGACCCCTCCCGCGAGTCCTTATTCGGTGACGAAAACGAAAGCGAAAGCCCATAACCGATGAATAATAAATGATGAGTGATGACTATAACTATTTATTCATTGTTCATAATCCATCATTCATCCTATGCGGACCGCATCTCGGACACCCTTCAACCGTGCCCACACACCGCACCAGAGCCCTCAACGCCTCGGGGCCCATCGAGTGCTCGAGCTTGCAGGCCTCCTCGTCGGCTGAATCCAGCTCGAGGCCGAGGATGTCGTGCAGAAAGCGGAGGATGACGCTGTGACGCTGCGTGAGGATCTCCCCCAGCCTCCGGCCGTCATCGGTCAACGAAACATAGCCATAATGCTCGTGCTCGATCAGTCCGAGGTCACGCAGGTTATTCAGCGCAGTGGAGACCGACGAGCGGGTCACACCCCGCAATTCAGCAATGTCCTTAACCCGAGCCACCCGCTGCTCACCCACTAAGTCGCGAATGATCTCAACATATTCCTGGACGGTCGTGTTATACAGATCGTTCAGGCAAAGGTCATCCTGACTGTCGGGTGTAATGTTGATGTTTGACTTATCAATCATAATACGACCAATCAAATATAGTGTTGCTAATCATACGTTGTCAAGGATATGCCGGTCATTTGCCGGATTTCTTTAAAAATCTGGTGAATAATCCGGGCCGTCTTCCGTATAGTTGAGCTGGGTCAGCCATCTGAACCGGTGGGGTGGACATTCCTGTCCCCCTGCCGCCGATGGCGGCAGCTCAGATATGAAGCTGGGATTGCAGGACTGTGTTACATTAAGGGATTAGAGTTGTCCCTAAACAGTTTATTGCGAGGTTCTGAGGATAGGTTTGAATTGGCTAAATCTCATCACCAGCCAGTCTCAGCGCCAGTCCGAACAGCACCCCCTTCTCGCTGACGATCACAGAACTGCACCGGATTATCTTAAGCAGTTCATTCAGGATAAGGGCTCCGGCGTGGATCGATTCGGCGCGGGCCGGGGGCATTCCGGGTATGGTGCGGCGCTCGTGAAGGTTCAGATTAAGCAGCCTTTTCATCCACCCTGAGACCTGTCGATCGGTGAGGTTCTTCCCTTCGAAGCGACCCGCTCTGTAGCTGGAATCACCCTGTTCGACCGCGATAAGGGATGTGATGGTGCCAGCAATCCCGATAAGGGCGGCGCCGTGCGGCAGTCGGTCCTGCCAGAGGGCGAATGCCTGTCTGACCGCCTTCACCGCGGATGTGACTTGCGGCTTTGCAGGCGGGTCACTGTGGAAATTCTCACGCGCCATCATCACTGCACCGACCGGGACACTGCTCCACCACTGCGGTTCAGACCCATTACCCACAATAAGTTCAGTGGAACCACCTCCCAGGTCGAGCAATCCGGTTATCTCCCTTGGACCACCGCCGCCGAAGACACCCTGCCAGGCCATAGCCGCCTCTTCATCGTCCGAGATGACCTTCAGCCACAGCCCCAGCCGGTCCGTCATCCGGATAAACTCCTCACGGTTACCGGCCCGCCTGAGTGCGTGCGTGCCGACCGCACCCGACCTGACGCATCCAAGCTCTGCACCGCGCCTTAGCAGCCGTTCCAGGATCCACCGGTTCTCATCCAGGACGGTGGGGGTAATCAACCCGTCACGAGTGAGCCCGGCGCCGAGACCGTTCCCCACGATACCACGCTCAACGACGGCAACCTCACCGCCCGTCGCCTCAGCCACCAGGTGCAAGGTGCTGTTGGTGCCAATATCTATCGCCATCACACGCATTGGACTATCCACCCAATTTATCGCAGATTGTGGATTAATTCGGTTCGATTCGACCGGCTGAAGCGGGAAACAGACCTCGGATGCCCTTTCGAGTGCTCTGTTGCTGAATGGGGATCACCTAATGATACCCTTGACACAGACAGCGGGTTGACCTATATTTTCAGCATCCCTAAACCGAAAGCGTTCATATTATTATGGTCACCAGTCACGGAACTTGGAATGCGGTTCTGGAAGCCCTCAAAGCAGGTGTCAACGGCTACATTATAAAACCCTTCACCGGGACAATCCTACTCAAAAAATCGAAAATTACCTAAAAAGAGTTACAGCGGTTAAACAGATCGGGCAACGCAAAATGGACGTCGAATTGATAAACCACTTCCTGAACGCGGTATATGAATGTATGGAGACGACGGTGAGGATCCAGCCTGAGAGGCAATCACCATATTTGAAGGACAACCATCTGACACAGGGTGATATCACCGGAACAATCGTGTTCGCTGAAAAAGGGGTAATGGGATCGATTTCGCTGGGCTATCCGGCGGAGACCATCTTAAAGATATACAATATTTTGGCGGATGGAACGGAATCCAGTCTCACCAAGGAGGTTCAGGACCTGGTCGGGGAATTAACCAATATCGTCGCCGTCGGCGCCAATAAGGAGTTTTCTCAAAGTGGCATATCGTTCAAAATCTCCACCCCCATTGTGATTGTTGGTAAAAATCGCACCATTCATCACCAGATCAGGACTCCGGTAACCGCCATCCCGTTTCTGCTGGATAAGAGCCCGTTTACCCTCGAAGTCACTATGAAGACCGAACTCAAGCTCAAGTGAATCATCCGGCGAGAAGAACACCTGCCTACGATTCTGCCGGATTCCACCAGTCTATCAATCCCTACCATCTCTAATATCCTGTCGCACAACTCTAAAGTAGTGTTCTGTCAAGTGTAATATGATGGCTTATATTCAGTCAGGCGTAGGACTGCAATGATTGATATCCCCCCTTCTCTTGTCCCCCCTTAATAAGGGGTGTTAGTGGGGATCCAGCCAGTTGTCCAACCATTATCACGTTATGCGACATTAAATGGTTGACATGACAGTAGTCCTGAACGTTACTGACAGGTTACATCTCGCCAGTTGATGGACCGGTCTTCATCAGGTCAGGATATAGGCGACGACAGGTTGACACCAGCCTCAATAATTGGTATAATTAAAGTTTGATGAAGGTTTCAAGGACCAGTCGGACGCCCTTCGGGAGGTTCATCCCTGGGGAGACAGTTCTGCACATGCTCGACCCCCGGGTGAAGCTTGTCGGTGCAGTGATTATCGTCTCAGCCGGGCTGTTGGTGGGACGCTGGAGTGGACTGGCCGCGCTCCTTACAGTCGTAGTGGTCGCGGCTCTGGCAGCGAGGGCTTCAGGGCGGGAGGTGGCGCGAGATGTTTGGTTTCTACGCTACCTCTATGCCATCACCATCGTGCTGCACTGTCTTCTCGGTGCCGGTGAGCCCATTCTGCGGCTGCCATTCGGGATTGAAATCACCTATCAGGGGTTTATGCTGGGCTGTTTCTTCTCAGCCAAGATAGCCCTGCTTGCGGTCCTGATCGGGTTACTGATGCGCACGACCCATCCAGCCGGCTGGACCGCAGCGGTGGAAGCCATGTCAGGTCTCGGGGGTCGGTTGGCGGCTTCGGCGAGGCGGCTGTCGTTGACGGCGGGGCTGGCGGTGCGTTTCCTGCCGATGTTCTTCACCGAGGCCGAGCGGATCCGGTGGGCTCAGATAGGCCGCGGCCTCGAGGTCACCGGCGGACCCATCAAGCGGGCCCGCTCCCTTATGCCTCTGATGCTGCCGCTGGTCGCATCCAGCCTCGACCGGGTCGATCAGGTTACAGTAGCGATGCAGTCCCGCGGCTTCCGCCTCGACGCACCCCGCACCCGCTATCGACCACTGAAGTTACACTGGCAGGATGCCGTGGCTGTGGGAGTGGTGGTCCTGACAACAGCGCTGGTGATTATTAGGCTTTAGGCTCTCTGCTTTGGCTTTTTACACATTTTTCAACGTCCATCGACCATCAACCATTTACCATCGATCATTGACCATCGATCATATTCAAAGACGACTTAAGTTGACGGTCGAATACGACGGCAGCGACTTCCACGGCTGGCAGTATCAGCCGGACACGCGGACTGTGCAGTGTGAGCTCGAGGCGGCGCTGGAGCAGGTGCTGAACGAACAGACCAGTATCATCGGCGCGGGTCGCACCGACGCCGGGGTGCACTCCATCGGTCAGGTCGCGCACCTGGATACTACGAATGGACTCGAATGCGAGCGTATCTTGCTGGGGGTCAACAGCCTTCTCGACGGGGATGTATCGGTTCTATCGGTAGAGGAGGTGGACGGCGGGTTCCACGCCCGCTACAGCGCACTCAGCCGACGCTACCGATACCGGCTGATCCGTCTGAATCACCCGCTCCAGCGCCGCTACGCCTGGCATCCGGGCTGCGTCTGGAACGACGCCCTCATCGGAGAGGCGGTGAAGTTTCTGCCCGGACGGCACAGCTTCAGGTCATTCAGCCAGGCGCGTCCGGGGGAGAGTGATTATATTTGTAATGTGATCGAGGCCCGCTGGGAGCCGAATTCAGATGGAGCTACCTTCGAGATCACCGCCGACCGGTTTATGCACCGGATGGTGCGGGGGCTGGTCGGAGCGCTGATCGACCTCGGACGCGGCTATCTGACGCTGGATGAATTCAGGCGGCTGTTAGAGGAGCCAACGCGCAACGGCGACGTCCGCACGGCCCCGGCGAGGGGATTGGTGTTGGTGGAGGTGAGGTATGGAAACAAGCGAATCTAAAGAAAAAGCCAAAACTACAGGGTCTAGAAATTCCAAACGAACACCCAAAAAGTTGGTTAGAGGAGTTCGACCTTATTACGAGGATTCAAATTTTGCTTTATATCTGGGAGATTGCTTAGATATAATATCAAAAATTCCTGTTAATTCAATAGATATGATATTTGCTGATCCACCTTACAATTTATCTAATGGTGGGATAACATGTCATGCAGGAAAAATGGTTAGTGTAAATAAGGGTGATTGGGATATTAGCAGGGGATTTGATGCGGATTTTGCATTTCACTTAGATTGGCTAAGAGCGTGTTATCAAATACTTAAACCAGGGGGAACAATCTGGGTCAGCGGAACTTATCATTCAATTTATTCTTGTGGTTATGCTATTCAGCTTATTGGTTATAAAATACTAAATGATATATCTTGGTTTAAACCTAACGCATCTCCAAATTTAAGTTGTCGATATTTTACCGCAAGCCACGAAACACTAATTTGGGCTCGCAAAGGTGAAAATAAAAAACATAAATTTAATTATGGTCTTATTAAAAACAGGAGGTGGGATGAGGATTTCTTAAAGAAACCGAACTCCCAAATGAGATCTGTATGGGCAATAAAAACCCCAAAACGAGAAGAAAAGTTATTCGGTAAACACCCTACACAAAAGCCGCTCGCGCTATTAGATCGCATCATTTTAGCTAGTACTGATGAAGGAGATACAGTACTAGACCCATTTACAGGTAGTAGCACTACTGGAATAGCTGCAGTTTCTAAAAAAAGAATTTTTATTGGAATTGACTCAGTAAAAGAATATCTTGATTTATCAATAAAGAGATACACACATAGGATAAAATTCAAATTAGTTTAATAACAAAATGAGGTTAGAGAATAATGGTAAATTATCCAGAAATTAGGACCATAATTAAACTTGGAAATATAAGTAATAATTTTGAAAAGGATCGAAATGCCCTTCGCAAAAAGGCTCTCAAAATATTCGTAAAAGAGAAAGCAGGCAAAGGGAAAAAAGAACTCGCATCAAACTATAAATACATAGTTGAAGAATTAGAAGAAGGAAATTATGTTTATTTGACAAGACCTGTTCCATTGAATAAAGGTTTTGATTTTGTGATTCATGTTTCAGATAAAATATTCCAAAACGGCAAAGATTATCCAAAACATGATGATGTATTTAATGACTTACGAAATAAAAAAGAAAAAGATGAGGTAAATTTTAAAAAGTTATTCGAGCTAATTAAAAGAGTTCATCGTTGTGAAGAGCCCGATTATATACTACGTAATGTTGAAATAAGTCATTCTATTGGATTTCATAATGATATGATATTAAAAACGATAAAATGGTTCTTCATTGAACAAGATATAAGATATTGGAATTGGTCTGGACGAGATATGTTTATGTCAGGAATTAAAGAAATTGCAGAATCACTATTAAACTAAATCATAATAATTGAAATCTGGAGTTAGAAATTGAAATTCTTCATCGACACAGCCAACATAGAGAAGATCAAAGAGGCCGCGGCGCTCGGCATCCTCGACGGCGTCACCACCAACCCCTCACTTATCGCTAAAGAGGTCACCGACGTTGAGACTGAGTTTGAGGCCCACCTGAAGGAGATCTGCCGGATCGTGGATGGGCCGATCTCAGCCGAGGTCACCGCCATAGAACACCAGGGGATGGTGGTCGAGGCTAAACAGCTCTCCCAGATCCATCCCAACATAGTGGTCAAGCTGCCAACCACCCGCGATGGACTGAAGGCGTGCGTGGAGCTTGCGCGAGGCGGCATCCAGATAAATATGACCCTGGTCTTCTCCGCGGCGCAGGCGCTGCTGGTGGCCAAGGCCGGAGCCGCTTACGCCAGCCCGTTCATCGGACGGCTCGACGACATCAGCCACGTGGGGATGGAGCTGGTCCAGGACATCCTCCAGATCTACGAGAACTACGACTACCCAACCCAGGTGCTGGTGGCGTCGGTCAGGCATCCTGTGCACGTGGTGGAGGCGGCTCTGGCCGGGGCGGACGTGGTCACCATACCTCCCGCCGTCATCGACAAGCTGTTCAAGCACCCGTTGACCGACATCGGCCTGGAGCGGTTCCTGGCCGACTGGGAGAAGTCGCGTAAACGGGGTTAAGTGCATGAGATAATACTGCAGGGTCATCCGGCAACTGCCGGATTGCAGCACACATAAATTCATCTAATGAACAACTGGTTATATATCTATAAGGGACGGACTTGAGGGTCCTCCTCTACTTCCTGATCGGCACCGCCATCGGCATCGGGATGGCGCTGGGGATCTGGTGGGTGCTGCCGGAGTCGCTGCAGGCGGTCAGGCAGGAGGACAAACAGGCCGAGATCGTTTCGGCACAGGAGATCCAGCGCATAGATGCCGATATCACCACCAGCCGCCGTAATGCCATCACCCGCGCCGTCAAGGAGGTGTCACCGGCGGTGGTCGGGATCAACGTGATATCCATCCGTGAATACCGCACCCGCAACCCGTTCTTCGACGATCCGTTCTTCCGGGGACTGTTCCCGGAGCAAGTCTGGAGGGAGAAGGTCGAGAACCTCGGCAGCGGCTTCATCATCTCGCCCGACGGCTACATCCTGACCAACGAGCACGTGGTTCACGCCGCAACCCAGGTGGTCGTAACCACCACAGCCGGCGAGAAGTTCGACGCCGAGATCGTCGGCTACGACTACGACAGCGACGTGGCGCTGCTCAAGATAGACGGCAGGAAGCTGCCATATGTCCCGTTCGACGAATCTGACGAAGTGATCATTGGGGAATGGGCAATCGCGGTGGGCAACCCCTTCGGCCTGTTCGCCATCCACTCGCAGCCGTCGGTGACGGTGGGGGTGGTGTCGGCGGTGGACCGTGACTTCGGCCGCAACCAGGACGGTCGGCTGTATCAGGATATGATCCAGACCGATGCCTCCATCAACCGCGGCAATTCCGGCGGCCCGCTGGTGAACTCGAACGGCCGGCTGATCGGGATGAATACGATGATCTTCACCGAGACGGGCGGGTCAATCGGGCTCGGCTTTGCGATACCTTCGGGCAAGCTGAGGGGCATATACGACGAGCTGAAGTCACGGGGGACCATCGATCGCGACTTCTGGATCGGACTGGAGATTCAGAACGTGAACCGTTTAGTAGCGCTGAGTCTGCGGCTGCCGGAGGTGCGGGGGGTGGTGGTCACCGACGTTGAGAAGGGCAGCCCGGCGGCAAAGGCGGGCCTCGAGGCTACAGACGTGATTGTGGCAATCGGCGACCGGCGGGTGGATAACAGCGGCGACATCCAGAGCTACCTGCGCAACAGCGACCTGCGGGTCGGAGATGAGCTGAAGCTCGAAGTCATTAGAGGCGGTAAATCAAAAACAATTGTATTTAAACTGGAAAAAAAGAGGTAATAATGGAAAAGTATTTTG
>MWJR01000217.1 GCA_002127415.1 Calditrichaeota bacterium AABM5.125.24 | reverse complement strand
CTCGGAGATGTGTATAAGAGACAGGATATATTCTCGTATCAGCTTGCAGCGCCGGTCAAGCTCGGTGAAGAAGTCGAGGGTTTTAGGTGGGGACATCGTCCTCCTCCTGTGCGCTTCTGTGTTGAAAGGCTAAAGCGGCACGCGGTGAATGACAGCAGGTGTTCATCAGACGGTGAACCTGCTGACTTAGCCGCCTGCATTCCGAAATGACGACTTCAAATTAGTAAATTAGGCAGGTTCAGTCAAGCGCCGTTTGTAATCAACCGTCATTGGCGGTGAAACAGCTTGACTGTTGATAAATTAGCATTTATCTTTATAAGTGTATAGTGTCACCCAGAAGCGTCGGGGTGACACCAGCACACAGTTATCTATCGGTGTTGGCAGTTAATAAAACGGTCGTTCCAACCGTATAACTTTATGGGCCACTTGGCGAATCCGGGTGTAACGAACGTTGCTTCAATCATGTTGGGAGGATGGATGAATCGCACTAAACTGCTTTTAGCCTCGACAATCCTGTTATCCTGGTTTGCGGCTGACATTTCGGCTTCAGCGGCTGTGACAGGCTCGTTTAATGATGCCGCCACCTCCGGTGCTGCGGTCAGATTGGTCGCCTCCGACCCGTTATCCGCTCAGCTCGAATTCGAGCTGGAGGCGTTGGAACGGGGGGAGGTCTACAGCTCCGGTGAGCGCTTTGACCGGTTCATTATCGAGGGTGAGTCGTCTGCTGGCCCTGAGGGGTGGCCCGAGCTGCCGACTGTGGTTCGGATGATGCTGGTGCCGCCTCGGTCAGGGGTTGATCTGAGGGTTACCCGCCTTGAGACCCGGACCCTATCCGGGGTCAATCCCTACCCGCAGCAGCCATTGACGGAGTCAGGGGATGACGGTGCCATAGCAGATCTGGTCCGCAATTCGGCTAGTCTTGAATACGACGGCTTCTGGCCCCCCGAGGTGGCCCGGCTCGGAAGACCGGCCATTTTGCGCGGCTACAGGATCGTCCCGGTGGTCATACATCCGCTGCGGTGGAACCCACGCACCCGCGAGCTTGAGATAGTCGAGGCGCTCGAGCTGGAGCTTGATTTCACCTCCCGCGCCAATATGATCAACCTGGTTGAGGCCCCTGAGCGTCCGAGGCCCTCGCGGTATATCCACAGGATACTGAGGTCGCTGGTGCTGAATCCGCCGCCGTCCCGGGACCTCGATCTGAACAGCGGGTCGATCGTTTACATAATAGGGGAGTGGGATAAGATTGAGGAAGAGCTTCAGCCTCTGGTTGAGTGGCGCCGGCGGATGGGGTGGACAGTAGAGGTGCTCCGAGTCAGACAGAATACCGATAGAATCAGGATTAAAGAGGCCATAGAGGAGGCATACGAGGGTGATCATCCCCCGGAGTTCATAACTCTGGTCGGCGATGCCCCCGGTCTTCCGGGCAATCAGTTTATACTGGGGTTCTGGAACGAGCAGAACGGTGCCGCCCACCCCTATGAGACCGACCATCACTTCGGAACCCTCGAGGGGAATGACCTGCTTCCTGAGGCGGCGGTCGGGCGGCTGATAATCAACTCCGTCAATATGCTGCGCGGTCATGTGAACAAGATCATTCAGTATGAATCTGAGCCCTATATCGGCGATGAGGATGAAGCGGGCTGGCAGGCGCGAGCCGCGGTGGCCGCTACCGACTTCCGTAACGGCCTCTCCTCAATCGATGTATGCCGATGGTTCAAGACTATGGTTATGCGTCACGGATACACAGACGTCAGCGAGTTATACTGGGGCCGTGAGCACGGGAATCAGCCCAACCCCACCAATTTTATCGAAACCAACTTCACGGACGGCATCTCGTTCTTTCTGTTCCGCGGCTGGAGGGATCTTAACGGCTTCCCGTTCAACAGTGTTGATGGTCGGTTGAATAACGGCGGGATGCTTCCTTTCGTGATTCTGGGGACCTGCAACACAGGTGACTACGCCGAGCACATCTATAATCCCGAATTTTCATTTGCAGAACGTTTCAGCTACGTGGCCGACGGTGGTGCCATCGGTTGTATCGGCGCGGCTGGAGCGACCCACAGCGCCTACAATAACCTGATTTCCGCTGGCACTCTTCGAGCGCCATTCGTTGACGAGATCTACGCCCAGGGCTGGGCTTTAATGAAGGGCAGACTCGACCTGTATCGCAACTACGCCGAGCGCGGTGACATAAATCATCCAGAAAACGGAAATATGGAGGCGTGGCTGACCCACTTTTACATCTTTAACCTGATGGGCGACCCGGCTGTCGATCTCTACACGGATGTTCCGCAGGAGCTGGAGGTTGCCCATCCGGGGACACTCAGAGTCGGGGAAAGCCGGGTTGAGGTGGAGGTTGCTTACATCGAGGGTGACTCGGCGGTCGCGGCCCCAGGGGTGCTGGCCTGTCTATACAAGCCGGATGCCTTCCAGCTTACGGCGCTGACCGACGGACAGGGGCGGGTGGTATTCAATCTCGATCCGGGGTGGACTGCAGAGGGCGAGGTGCAGCTCACCGTCACCGGCCACAATCTGATGCCCTACTTATATGACTTTGAGATTGAGCCGGCGGATAACTTCATCGCTGCGGACGGCTTTGCCATAGACGACGACAATGAAGGTGAGAGCCACGGTGACGGCGATGGGATTGCCAATCCGACCGAACGGATCGAGCTGACGGTCGATATTTGCAACTATGGCGAGGGGCGACCTGAAGGGGTGATGACCGCCACGCTGAGTCCCGGCCTGCCACATCTGGAGGTGGCCCAAGGTGAAGCCGGATTTGAGGCCGCTCCATCACCGGGTGAAGCGGTTCGAGCCTCATTCGTGGTCGATATCGGAGGCGGGTTCCCGGATGGCACCGGCGCTGTATTTGACCTGAATGTGGAGGTGGGGGAGTCGTCCTGGCAGAGCTCGGTCGTGCTTCCGGTCGAGGGGCCCGACCTGGAGTTTGCCTCCCTGGAGTGGATAAGCGAACCTCTGAGACCGTCGGGGGAGGCTACGCTGCGGATTGCCCTGCGGAACGTCGGCGCCAGGGAGTCCCCCGAGCTTGAGGCGACCCTTGTCAGCCTGACCCGGACCGTCGGTGTGCTGGATACGGCCAGCGGCTTCAGAGCCATCCAGCCGGGTGATACAGGTGACTCTGAGGATATCTATCGTCTCACTGCACAACGGTTTCACCTGGGGGGATCACGGGCTGACCTGGCAATGGTGATACGCGCTGAGAACGGTTTCCAGGATACCAGCCGCTTCTCCATCATCGTCGATCAGGCCCGCTACGGTGAGCCGTTCGGCCCGGATAACTACGGCTACATCTGCTTCGATGATACCGATACCTCCTGGTTTGCCTGTCCGACCTTTGATTGGATTGAGATCGACCCGGACTCCGGGGGTAGCGGGACGGACACCGAGCTCAGCGACAGGCAGAGCGGCAGCGGCTCAACCGACGAAAGCGTATCGGTTGAGCTTCCGTTTACCTTCAGGTATTATGGTGAGGATTTTGATGAGGTGACCATCTGCTCCAACGGCTGGATTGCACTCGGCGATCACAGTGAGCTGAACTCAGCCCGCAACCGGATGATCCCCGGTGGCGAGGTGGCTCCAGCCATGATATGCCCCTTCTGGGACGACCTGCTCACCACCGGTGATGGTGGGGTATTCTTCTGGCACGACAGTATGGAGCACCTGTTCGTGGTCGAGTGGTCTCATATGCAGCGGCTCGGCCCGGGCAATCAGCCGATGGAGAGCTTCGAGGTCATCTTATTCGATCCCCGGTTTCATCCCTCCTTCTCCGGGGACGGGGATATCCTGTTCCAGTATATGGAGGTTGAGGACTTTCGTTCGGTTTTCCAGGAGTGGGACACGCCGTTTGCGACCGTGGGGATCGGCAGTCCTGACCAGTCAGACGGTCTGCTCTATACCTATTGGAACGAGCTGAACCCCGGAGCTGCGCCGCTGGAGAACGGGAGAGCCATCCTGTTCACCACTATGATCGATTACTACACCGGTTGCGCCCGGGGGCGAGTCATCGATGTAGAGACAGGCCTACCGATTGAGAACGTCCTCATCAACACCAGCTACGGCTTCTATAACCGAACCGACGCAGAGGGGAGTTACTTTATCGAGGATATGCTCGCTGATACCATTCACCTCTATGATTTCACCGCTCACCTGGCCGGATATAACGACTCAACCTTGTCCGGCATCGAGGTTCTCAAGGACGATACCATTGTGGTTGATTTCGGGCTGTTGCACCCTGAGTTCATCATTGACCCGCCCGAACTTCAGTTCTGGATGAACCCCAATGACAGCCATCAGACCCAGCTCACCATCAAAAACGATGGCAACGGCACCCTGTGGTTCACCAGCCGGTTCAACTATATCCTCGAGAATATGGAGCTTGCTGTCCCTGGAGGTAGTGATGGTTGGACGGTCCCGAAGCTTCGGGGCGGTCATCCGGGCCGAGACGACATCTGGGACCCGCTGCTGGTCTGGAACGCCGGCGATACTGTGGATGACAGCAGGATTCAGGGGATCACCTTCGTCCGCGACCACTGGGTTGTCGCGGGTGGGGCCAATGGGGACAGAGATAAGAACTGGTTCTACCTCTTCGACCGGTGGGGACATTATCTCGACACTATTCCTCAACCGACAGGTGGGCGTTATGGGGTCCGCGATATGGAGTATTCAGACGGCTATCTGTATTGTGCCACTGGCACCCGCGATATATTGAAGCTTGACTCGGAGACCGGTGAAATAGTCAGCAGCATAAGTGCCCCGGAGAAGAATATTAGGACGCAGTGCATTACGGTTGGGGCTGATGGGCATCTGTTCGTTTCCGGCCTCACAACCCAGATATACGAGCTGGAGATGATCAGCGATACCAGTTATTCAATCGTTCAGGAATTCAATCCGGTTGACCCTCGAGATGGGGGCTCCCTTCGCAAATATGGCTTCAGCTGGTTCCGGGATGACCCCGACGACTACAACCTGTTCATTATGACCAAGAATGACCTATACAATCCTGACGCGGCCGTTTTTAAGATGGATCCGCTTGGTGACGGGGATATCCGTTTCCTGACCGACCTTTCGGCGCTCGGTCCGGAGAACAACGGGACGTGCGGCATCAGCATCACCCCCAAGTGGAACAATATGGTCTGGGTCTTCGCCGTTGTTCTGAATAACCCCGACGGTGATCTGGTCGGTGTGTTGGAACTGGGACCGAACGCCAGCTGGATAAATTACGACCCGCGTTCGGATACGCTGTTTACCGGTGAGTCGGAACCGATAGTCATCAATATATCCACCGCCGACATGGACACCGGACAGTATGGTGTGGTGCTCGAATTCACCCACAACGCTGAGGGGGGCTTTTTCAGGGTTCCGGTCAACCTCGAAGTGAACCGGCTCGACACACCCGACGAGATTACGCCACCGTCCGAATTCGGCCTCGAGCAGAACTGGCCCAATCCGTTCAACCCCGTCACTACCATAAACTACTCTATCGATAGGGATGCTTATGTTAATCTATCGGTGTGGGATGTGACCGGGCGATTGGTGGCCACCCTGCAGGAGGGCGGTCGGTCGGCGGGCAGGTATCAGGCCAGCTTCGACGCCGGAGGTCTGCCGACTGGAGTTTACATCTACCGTCTTAAGGCCGGCGAGCGGACGCTGGCCAGGAAGATGGTGGTCATTAAATGAATGATGAATGATGAACGATGAGTGATGAGGTTAGTTGTTGTTCTGAATCCCGTCCCGATGTTTCGGGATCGGGATAAGCATCTCATTGACTGCCGTCAATCTTACGTTGGGATCTATGGATTTCCAGCCATCCGACCGGAGCTATCCTTTTCAGGGGGTTGAGGCAGTCGATACCGACGCGCTGGCCACCTTCCCCTACGAGTACCCAGGCCGCCCTATCGATATCGAGATCGTCACCGACGAGTTCACCGCCGTCTGTCCGTATTCTGGGCTGCCGGATTTCGGAACCCTGACGGTCAGATATATCCCAGACAAGCTGTGCATCGAGTTGCGGTCGTTCAAGTATTACCTGCTCTCATACCGCAACGTCGGCATCTTCTATGAGCACCTGGTCAACCGGGTGCTGGATGACCTGGTCAAGCTGTGCCGGCCTGTCCGGATGACGGTGGAGGCTGACTACAATGTTCGCGGCGGGATGAGAACCAAAGCGGTCGCACAGTATGAGAAACCGGGGAAGGAGAATGATTAAAGGGGGGTGATGAACGATGAATGATGGATGGTGGTGGACAGCGTGATGCCCTGATGCGGACGGTTCAGTCCGTGTTTTTTATTCTGTGAAGCTTGAGTGTTGTTATTGACGACTGACGTTCGATCCTCAGATTGGTGTTCGGCTGTATGCTGCTTTTCCCGTATTAGCACTTGGATTCTCTGGACTTTGAGAAAATTAACACAATTCCCTTGTAATCAACCTCAACTATTGCCCCCATTTGCTTGTGTGGCTATATTGGAGCTGTAAAACTCCTGACCTGTGTGCCGTTCCGCCCGATCTGGCGGAATCCCGTCAAATCGTTGCGTTCACAGACCGGCGGATCTGATGTAAGCAGTTACTGCCGCGATTGAAGTGTGCCATTATTCTTCAGTATTCTCATCATATATCAAAGAGGGGTCTACTACGATGAGGGCCCAATGAGCCACAACTCTAACGACCCGAAAATGTGAGAGAGCTACAACTACAATGAAATACAAACTTGGTATAGATGTAGGCGGAACCTTTACGGATTTTATTCTGGTTTCAGAGTCCGGGGAAACATCTATTCATAAGACACTTTCAACCCCTGAAGATCCCTCCATGGGCGTTCTGAGTGGAATTCACGATTTAGCTGAAATTATCAATTCAGATTTGGGCGAGTTTGTCAGGAGCATTGAGACAATAGTTCATGGCACTACCGTTGCGACAAATGCTTTGCTGACTTTGAAAGGAGCCAAAACAGCCTTAATTACAACCAAAGGGTTTCGTGATGCCCTGGAGATGAGAAGAGGAATCAGAGAGGAGCAATACAATAATCATTATCGCAATGTCGCACCATTAGTTCCAAGATATTTAAGACTAACGGTTGACGAGAGAATAGATGCTCAGGGTAAGATTATTACTGCTTTGGATGAGTCTAAATTAACTCCGTTGATTGAATTCTTGAAGGAGGAAGAAGTAGAAGCCGTTGCTGTCTGCTTCATGAATGCTTTCAAAAATCGCATTCATGAAGAAAAAACCGTTCAAATTCTAAAAACACACCTTCCGTCCTGTTTTATCACTTCCTCTACTGAAGTGCTCCCGTCCATCAGGTTTTACGATCGTGTAAGCACCACTGCCGTCAACGCCTATATCGGCCCTGTAGTAGCCAATTATCTTGATAACCTGACAAAAAAATTAGATGACGTAAAGTTTAAGGGCGTCTTATTAATTATGCAGTCTAACGGGGGCGTCGTTACACCTGAAGTAGTTAAGAAATCTCCCGCTGCGACCGTTCTTTCCGGTCCTGCAGCCGCTCCGACGGCCGGGGTATTCTACGCCAATCTATTGGGTTACAAGAACTGCATTACTGTGGATATGGGGGGAACAAGTTTTGATGCGAGTCTGGTTATAGATAACCAGTGCATTACCGGCACTGAAGGTTCGATAAACAGGCACAAGATTTCGCTTCCTTCCCTGGATATTGCCACTATCGGCGCAGGAGGCGGAAGTATCGGCTGGATAGATAGCGGCGGTCTATTACATATGGGGCCTCAGAGCGCGGGCGCCCTGCCCGGTCCTATCTGCTACAATAAAGGGGGAACACTGCCTACATGCACGGATGCGAATTTGATATTGGGCTACCTCAATCCGGACTTTTTTGCCGGTGGAAGAATTAAACTGAATGTAGAACAAACCAGGCATTTATTGGCTGAGCAAATAGCCTCTAAACTGGATTTGTCCCTTCCGGAAGCAGCAGCAGGAATGTTCAGGATCATTAATACTAATATGGCTCAAGGTGTCCGTCAGGTTTCCGTTGAAAGAGGGTATGACCCGCGTGAATTTCTAATAATCGTAGCCGGAGGAGCCGGTCCAATTCATGCCGGAGAGATATGTAAAGAGCTCGAAGTCCCGATGTTTGTTGTCCCGAATGTTGCATCTATTTTCTGTGCGGCTGGCATGCTTTTAGGAGATTTGAAGCACGATTATATCCAATCTTATATGGTTTCTTTCTCTCAAATTGACAGGAGCGATTTCCTTAATATCTACGAACAGATGAAGGAAACAGGTGTTGAAACTCTGATAAATGAAGGAGTTGATAAGGACAGTATTGATTTCTATCCGGTGCTGGACATCAGATATTTAGGCCAGTATCATGAAGTGCAGTTGTCTGTTCCCTGGGATGATGTCCTGTCTTGTGATCTTGATAAAATACAGAAGGCATTTCATAGTGAACACAACCGTTTGTTTGGATATTCATTGGAAGAAGAAGGCACAGCAGTCGAATTGATAAACGTTCGTCTGAGAGTGGTCGGAAAAACGGAAAAACCGGACTTTTTGAGCCAGTCCCGCAGTGAAGAAGGATCGCACCGCGTTGAAACAAAGGACCATATTTCTCTGAAGGAAGCATTGAAAGAGAGGAGAAAAGTATATATTCCCGAGTGCAATGAATTCAAGGAAGTTGCTGTTTATGATGGAGATATTCCATTAAGCGGTAACACAATTACAGGTCCGGCGGTTATCGAAAGAGTGAACACTTCCATTTTTGTGAGTGAGAGCTATGATTGTCTTATTGATGACTATGGAACCTTTATTATTTATAACAAGGAAGTCTTTCCGGATGGGTTTAAGACCAATAATGATGAACCCGGGTAAAGGATATTATGCGTGGTGTCACATATCTTGTGTGACAACTAAACCATTGTTATTAGCTGGCATACGAGACATCTGCAAGCACGCGAACTCTTGTTTTCAGTCAGGCGAGGGCGCCTGACGGCACGCGAAATGTTGCAGGAAAATAAAATGATCGACAAAATCCTACTCTCAATTTTCCAGAGATCGTTCAAATCCATCACCGATGAGATGGGGATTTCTCTTTCTAAAACAACCCGCTCACCAATTCTTTGTGAGGCGAAAGATTTTGTGACGGGGTTATATGACGCTCAAGGGTGTATGCTCGAACAAACTGAAAATCTGCCCATACTTTCATTTTCACTGGGCCCTGTTTGTAAAAAAATAATTGAATTCTATGGGGATGAAATCTATCCGGGAGACGTTATAATACATAATGACGTATTCTCCATGGGGAATCAAAATAACGACGTTGCCATTTTCAGGCCTATTTTTATAAAAGATATGCTGATAGGATGGGCGGCGGCGAAAGGTCATCAGGCGGATATCGGCGGCGCGGTTCAGGGAGGCTATAATCCAAAAGCTACAGAAGTATGGCAGGAAGCGCTCAGGATCCCGGCGGTCAAGTTATATGAAAAAGGAAACCTGAGAAAAGACGTATGGAACCTGATATTCGCCAACATTCGCCTGCAGATTGTGGAGGAGGACATAAAAGCCCAGATCGGCGCCTGCACCCTGGGGGAGAGACGGCTTCAGGCGTTGGTGGAGAAGTATGGGATCCCCTCTTTCGAAGAACACAAGCGGGAACTCTTCAATGCCACGGAAAGGATGATGAGGAGTGAGATCGGGAGCATACCGAATGGGGTTTATGAGGGCGAAAGCATGGTTTATTATGACGGGAAGCATCCCGGCACAGAATTTACGGTCCGTGCAAAAATTACTGTAGAGGATGAATTTGTCACCTTCGATTTTTCGGGATCTTCTCCACAGACAGATGGATTTGTAAACGGCACATATACCTCGACCTGTTCCGCCATCACTTTAACCTTCCTGCAGATGGTCAATCCCAACATCCCGCATAACGAGGGGATGATTAAACCGCTGAAATACATCGTTCCCGAAGGTATTATTCTGAACGCCTCATATCCCAAGGCGACCACATTCGGCAATCATCTCTGC